>JAILMZ010000063.1 GCA_024692105.1 Saccharofermentans sp. | reverse complement strand
CGCTGAGCATTATGAGCGTCGAATACACTTCGACCAGTAACAGGGCATAGCGCCTCTTCTTCGGCAGTGCCTTCATAAAGAGCACAAAAACAGATATGACAGCACACATGCTGCTCAGGATCATCATTAAGTTCTTTTGATGTGCGATCAAAAAATCAAGCATAGCCGGATCCGTCATCATTACTATATTTACTAGATTATCAACCTCTGTTGACTCATTTTCAATGAAAAAATATAAAACTAATCTTTACCAATTCATGATAAAGATTAGTCTTATGTCATAACGGAGGGGTACATGTTATGAGTCGAGCAGTGTGTAAAGTATCTGATAAAGCCTGACCGCGTCATCCTTGTTAAGCTTCACGCAGGAGCCTATCCTGGAGGGGATGTCCTTGGCCTTCTTGTACAGCGCCCTGCCTTCTTCGGTCAGCGTGATGACCACCACGCGCTCATCTTGCTCGCTCCTGGTCCTCTTGATGAGGCCCTGCTTCTCGGTATTCTTGAGCATAGGGGTCACCGTGCCGGTATCGAGCCTGAGCCTCTTGCACAGCTCTCCTACCGTGATGCCGTCTCTCTCCCAGAGCACCAGGAACATGATGTACTGGGTATATGTTATGCCGAGCGGCTTGAGGTGAGGGGTGTAGAGGCTGACGATCTTACGCGATGCCGCGTATAGGGGGAAACACAGCTGCGAGTCAAGCTTCATTGATTCATCTGTCTTCATGTTGCTTCCTTTTCAGATGAGGCTCTCGACGCACTTTCTGACTTCCTTCATATCGGCAGTAGGCTCGAACCTTGCGACGACGTTGCCTTCACGGTCTATGACGAACTTGGTGAAGTTCCACTTGATGTCGGGGTTGTTCTCGTAGTCGGGATCGTTCTTCTTGAGCATCTTGCTCATCACCAGGGCTGTGGGGCCCTTGCCGAATCCCTCAAAACCCTTCTGCTCCTTGAGATAGGTGAACAGGGGGAGAGCATTCTCGCCGTTGACGTCAGACTTCTTCATCTGCGGGAACTGCGTCTTATACTTGAGCTGGCAGAACTCGTGGATCTCTTCGTCCGAGCCGGGAGTCTGGCCTGCGAACTGGTTGCAGGGAACATCGATGACCTCAAAGCCCTTGTCGTGCAGAGCCTCGTACATCTCCTCGATCGGCTTGTAATGGGGAGTGAAGCCGCAGCCTGTAGCTGTGTTCACGATGAGCATTACCTTGCCTTCGTAATCTCTCAGGGAGAGCTCTTCGCCTTTGGGTGTGGGTACTGTGTAATCGTAGATGGACATTTTCGCGTTCTCCTTTGTGTAGTAGTTGTTGTTTGTTTGAATGTTGCCGGTTTCCTTGTGTTTGATCAAATTATATTGCATCAAATATAATCCTGTATATTGAAAGTCGGGGGTATATGTCAGATTTTCGGTGGATTAGTGGTAATTGCTGACCTTGCCGACGGAGACGTAATTCTCCTCGATGGCCTTGAGGTCGGTGCCTTCAGAGCCGGCCCAGTTCCGCCCGAAGTCCGTCATGTAGGAGACCCGGTCGCCGTCCTGCCTGACTATGTTGTAAGATCCGGCGTAGAAATCGTCCTGGCTCATAACGCAGTCGTACCTGATGCCTTTGCATTCATCCACAGTGCACCCGGGGAAGTTGACGTTCCAGATCCCGTTCTTGGCGAGAGGTCTGGTCAGGAGTTCCTTCGTTATTTGCCTGATGTACTTGTCCGTGACATCGTGCGGTGCTTCGTGGTGCTCTGAGAAAGCGATAGTGTGTATGCCGCGGCTCGCAGCTTCGAGCGCCGCGCCGACCGTCGCCGAGTACTGTATGTCGGAAGATATGTTATAACCCTTGTTGATCCCGCAGAAGACTTCGTCCGGTCCGCCGGGCACGACAACGCTGATGCCGAGACTTACGCAGTCGGCAGGAGTCCCGGAAGTCGCATATGCATGTACGCCTTCGACAGGAAAGTCCACAGGCCAGACGTCGACCGGCCCCCAGAAGGTTGCCGAATGCGACATCGCGCTGTGCTGTCTCTCAGGCGCGACCACCCAGACCTCGCCGAACTCTCTGGCGAGCTCAGCCAGGCGAGCAATGCCCTCAGAGTTAATGCCGTCGTCGTTTGATACCAGTATCTTTCTCATCGCGGACTCCGTAAAAGTGTTATGCCGCCTGCCGGCAGCAGTGAATACTTTAAGAAGGGATAACACCTGTACTGCAAGTTCCGCAGGCGTCGGGCGCCGAGGACCTGTTCGCAGCCAAGAACAGGTGTTATCCCTGATGTGGTGCGCCTGACAGGACTTGAACCTGCACGATCGCTCACCAGAACCTAAATCTGGCGTGTCTGCCAATTTCACCACAGGCGCGTACGAGTTATTATACCGCAGTTGTTAGTTTTTGCGACAGTCAGAAAAATGCCCTTATCGAAAGAATTATTCCCTTAAAATGCGGTTATTTTTAAGGGAATAGTATTGAATCGACACGAATAAAGGCACAAGAGACGTTTCGATCTTGGCCAAGATTAAATCGGCCATTGCGAGTTGAGAACAGTGCCGTTCAAAACTCTGCGAGTGTTGAACAACACCGATTCACAACTCTCCATTGCTGCGCGTTCCTACGCCTTCCGCGCTGCCGCTTGGATTGCCACCCACGACTTAGGGGACGTAACCCCTTGCGTCGTGGCTGGCGGGGGGGAGGGTATTACTGAACAAACTGCCATGGTCTGTTGAAGACCTTTACAAATGTATATATACTTACAAAAGGAACATTCAAGACTTAGGAGGGAACCCATATGTACGCCACTTTCTGGGCGCTGGTGCCGGCGCTGGTAGCCATTTTGCTCGCGCTTGCAACAAAGGAAGTCTATATCTCGCTGTTTGTAGGTATTATGTTCGGAGGATTCTTCCTCACGGGATTCGATCACCCGGTCGAAGCCGTCGAGAGCGTATTCCAGAAGGGCATAATAGGGGTGCTCTCAGACCCTTATAACGTCGGCATACTGGTATTCCTGGTATTCCTCGGCATTATCGTCGCACTGATGAACAAGGCCGGCGGTTCTGCTGCTTTCGGCAGGTGGGCATCTGAGCACATCAAGTCCAGAGTCGGCGCGCAGGTCGCTACCATAGCGCTCGGCTGCCTGATCTTCATCGACGACTACTTCAACTGCCTTACGGTAGGTTCGGTCATGCGCCCCGTTACCGACAGGCACAAGATCTCCAGGGCAAAGCTCGCATACCTCATCGACGCGACCGCTGCGCCCATCTGCATCATCGCTCCGGTATCTTCCTGGGCGGCCGCAGTCTCAGGCTTTGCACCCGAAGGCACGAGCGGCCCGATGCTCTTTATATCTGCGATACCGTATAACTACTACGCGATCCTTACGATCCTCATGATGCTCTGCATCTCGTTCCTTAAGATCGACTACGGCCCGATGGCAAAGCACGAGAAGAACGCAGTTAAGGGCGACATTTTCACTGTGCCCGTATCAGGTGTGACAAAGGACGATGCAGTCACGGGCAAGGGTAAGGTTATAGACCTCGTGCTCCCGGTTGTGTCTCTAATCATCTTCTGCGTTATCGGCATGGTGTTCACCGGAGGCTTCTTCTCAAGCCCCATGACGCCGAATGATTTTGTTACGGCTTTCGGGAATAGCGATGCTTCCGTAGGCCTTACCTACGGTTCGTTCCTCGCGATCGTGTTCACGCTGATACTCTACCTCACGCGCCGTGTCCTCAAGTTCAAGGAGTGCATGCAGTGCATCGAGGAAGGCTTCAAGGCGATGGTCGCGCCCATAACGATCCTCACGCTCGCGTGGTCTCTCAAGGCCATGACGGACAACCTCGGTGCGGCAGAGTATGTCGCAGGCATCGTTGACCAGAGTAAGGGCAGCTTCATCAACATCCTGCCCGCGATAATCTTCCTCATCGCGTGCGGTCTGTCTTTCGCGACCGGTACGTCATGGGGTACGTTCGGCATCCTGATCCCGATCACGCTGAAGGCGTTCCCCCTGGAGAGCGGCAATCCTCTGGCAGTCATCTGCGTTGCTGCCTGCATGGCAGGTGCC
>JAILMZ010000035.1 GCA_024692105.1 Saccharofermentans sp. | reverse complement strand
CTCACAGGGACCTTTCGTTAAGATCTATCCTGAAGATACACTCTATCGTATGGTATCCATCGACGACGTCGAAGAGATCATCGATACAGATATCGTAGGCGGACAGATCGTCGAGAGGCTTCTTTATGTTGATCCTTCTTCACAGGAGAAGATTACAAAGCAGGAAGACATCACTTTCTACAAGAAGCAGCGCCGTGTTGCACTTCACGGCTGCGGCGTCATAAATCCTGAGGATATTGATGAGGCAATCGGCATGGGTGCATTCCAGGGTCTGAAGAAGGCTCTGTCCATGACACAGCAGGAAGTTATCGACGAAGTTCTCGCTTCCGGTCTCAGAGGCCGTGGCGGCGGCGGATTCCCCACAGGCAGAAAGTGGCAGTTCGCTCTGAACGTAGACGCTGATCAGAAGTATGTTGTATGTAACGGCGACGAGGGCTACCCGGGTGCATTCATGGATCGTTCCATCCTCGAGGGAAATCCTCTCGGCGTTATCGAAGGTATGATGATCGCAGGTTATGCATTCGGTGCTTCAGAAGGTTACTTCTATGTACGTGCTGAGTACCCTATCGCAGTTAGCCGTCTTAAGATCGCTATCGCACAGGCAAGAGAAGCAGGCCTCCTTGGTGAGAACATCATGGGCACAGGCTTCAACTTCGACTGCCACATCAGACTCGGTGCAGGCGCATTCGTTTGCGGTGAGGAGACAGCTCTCCTTAACTCCATCGAAGGTAAGCGCGGTATGCCTCGTCCGAGGCCGCCGTTCCCTGCAATCAAGGGTCTCTGGCAGAAGCCTACATGCGTTAACAACGTTGAGACATTAGCATGCGTTCCTTACATCTTAAGAGAAGGCGCAGCTGAGTTCGCAGCAGTTGGTACAGAGAAGTCCAAGGGCACGAAGGTATTCGCACTCGGCGGTAAGGTAAACAACGTAGGTCTCGTAGAAGTTCCTATGGGTACGACCCTGAGAGAGCTCATCTATGACATCGGCGGCGGTATCCCGAACGGCAAGAAGTTCAAGGCTATCCAGACAGGTGGTCCTTCGGGCGGATGCCTCACAGAGGAATACCTCGACGAGCCTATCGACTTTGATAACCTCGTACAGAAGGGTTCCATGATGGGTTCCGGCGGAGCTATCGTAATGGACGAAGACAACTGCATGGTTGACGTTGCTAAGTTCTATATGGAATTCATCTGCGACGAGTCCTGCGGTAAGTGCTCACCCTGCCGTATCGGTACAAAGAGAATCCTCGAGATCCTCACAAAGATCACCGAAGGCAAGGGCACAATGGAAGATCTCGACGAGCTCGAAGAGCTCTCCAAGACCATCAAGACAAACTCTCTGTGCGCTCTCGGCCAGACAGCTTCCAACCCTGTTAACTCCACTCTTGCTCACTTCCGTGACGAGTACATCGCTCACATCGTTGACAAGAAGTGCCCGGCTCACGTTTGTAAGAGCCTTATGCAGTACAAGATCGACAAGGATAAGTGTATCGGCTGCG
The DNA here is from genome assembly GCA_024692105.1 of Saccharofermentans sp. The sequence goes on along the minus strand of JAILMZ010000035.1, from coordinate 28,997 downwards.
GCATGTGCGCTAAGAATTGTCCTGCTTCCTGCATCACAAGAACAGAGTACATTCCCGAAGGTCACAAGCTCGCTTCGTTCGAGATCGATCCCGAGAAGTGCGTTAAGTGCGGTCTGTGCATGAGCAACTGTAAATTCAGTGCTATATCCAAAGCTTAAAGGAGGTTACTACTATGGCGATGATTAATATTAAAATAGAGGGCATCTCCTATCAGGTTGAGGAAGGACTTACCATCCTCGAAGCTGCTAAGAAGTGCGGATATGAGATCCCTTCACTCTGTGCATTCAACCACGGTGAGTGCAACCAGGGTTCATGCCGTGTTTGTCTCGTAGAGGCAACAGGCGCAAGAGGACTCGTTGCAAGCTGCGTTTACCCCGTATCCGAGGGTATGGAGATCAAGATTTCTTCTCCTGCTGCAACAGCAGCAAGAAGACACAGCGTTGAGCTCCTTCTTTCAAACCACAACATGAACTGCCAGCAGTGCGACAAGAACGGTCAGTGCGAGCTGCTTCACGTTGCTAATGTTACAGGCGCAAGGGAAGGTGCTTTCCAGGGCGCTAAGTCCGAGACACATTTCGATGAGGTTGCTCCGGGTCTCGTAAGAGATACTTCCAAGTGCATCCTCTGTGGACGCTGCATCGAGAGATGTAAGAACGCTCACGGTCTCGGCATCCTCGGCTTCGAGAACAGAGGTTTCAATACTTTCGTTGCTCCTGCTGAGAACAGATCTTTTGCAGATTCACCTTGTATCCAGTGCGGTCAGTGCGTTAACGTTTGCCCTACAGGCGCTCTTATGGAGCACTCCGAGATCTCCAAGATCGACGAGGCACTCGCTGCAGGCAAAACAGTTATCGCTCAGGCAGCTCCTGCCGTAAGAGCAGCACTCGGCGAAGAGTTCGGCTATCCCATCGGAACACCTGTTACAGGTAAGATGGCAGCTGCTATGAGAAGACTCGGTTTCGCAAGAGTTTACGACGTAAACTTCGGTGCTGACCTTACCATCATGGAAGAGGGCACAGAGCTTCTCGGAAGACTCACAAACGGCGGCACACTTCCTATGATCACTTCCTGCTCACCGGGATGGATCAACTATGCAGAGTACAACTACGGAGATCTTCTCGATCACCTTTCTTCCTGCAAGTCTCCTCACCAGATGCAGGGTGCCATCATCAAGTCTTACTGGGCAGAGCAGAACGGCATCGATCCTAAGGATATCTTCGTTGTTTCCGTTATGCCTTGTACAGCAAAGAAGTTCGAGAGACAGAGAGACCAGCTCAAGGTTAACGGCCTTGATGATGTCGATGCAGTTATCACAACAAGAGAGCTCGCTCGTATGATCAAGCGCGGCGGTATCCTCTTCGACAGACTCCCTGATGAGGATTGGGATCAGGATATCATGGGCGATTACACAGGCGCAGGTGTTATCTTCGGTGTAACAGGCGGCGTTATGGAAGCAGCCCTCAGAACTGTTTACTTCAAGCTCACAGGCAAGGAGTCCGAGCCTATCGAGTTCAAGGCAGTACGTGGCCACGATGCAGGCATCAGAGAAGCTTCTCTCGATATCAACGGCACAACAGTTAACGTTGCTATCGCATCCGGCATGAAGAGCGCTAAGGTTCTCCTCGACGAGATCCGTGAAGGCAAGTCCAAGTATCAGTTCATCGAGATCATGGGCTGCCCGGGTGGTTGTATCAACGGTGGTGGTCAGCCTTACGTCAGAGAGTGCTTCCTGCACAATGAGCCTGATGACATCATGGATACATACAAGGAGAAGAGAGCTCAGGCACTCTACTCAGAGGATGAGAGACAGACACTGCGTCAGTCCCATAACAACCCTCAGATCATCGAGCTCTATGAGAAGTTCCTTGGTGAGCCTAACAGCCACAAGGCACACGAGCTGCTCCACACAACATACGCAGCACGCGAGGGCTTCAACGAGATCAAGTAATCGTGTAGTCAAAGATGAATTAAGACAGGCGGATGCATATCCGCCTGTTTTTTATTTCCGGTTTTGGGGTTATGCTTTATATAAGGGAAAGATAAGGGAGGTTAACCATGGCTGATAACAACGTCGCTTTGAATACGATCCTGCACAAACTCAATACTTCATATACACTCTGGATGATCGTGGGCATCTGCCAGATCGTCTTCGGATTCTGGTATGTCACGCCGATATTTTTCGGTGCATGGAATATCTACTGTGCGGTAAACAGGAAGAAACTGGCAGAACATTCCAGACAGGATCCGACAGGTCTTGCACAGACAGCCAAGAGCTGGAAGGATAACATCGTCGTGTTCATTATCCTCAACGCGGTCTTCGGTGCTCTGATAGGTGTAATCGGATGTGCTTACGATTATTCGATTGCATCGTATGCTCAGCAGCACGAGGCCGAGTTAAGAGCCTCCGGAGCATAAAAGGCCTTACAACTTTTCGGTGATCGAATCTGTGATCTTGAACGAAAGAGTCTCGAGTCTGACTATCATCATATTCAGTCGGAGCAGCTTGCCCAAAGCAATACGCACCTTGTCGATGAGGCAGGCGCAAAGCACAAATGCACAAGAAACTGCAATCACGATCAATGCAGATACAAACGGGTTGATTTCCGTCAGCGGCGCAAAAAGATTCTCCAATAAATACACATAAACAATGGGGTGTGTATTGATTAGATATGCGGCGAAAACACTGGGAGACAAAAACCTCAAGATATTCTTCAACTTGCCTTTTACAGTTATCCGATTGAAAAGAAACAAATAGCAGAATGTCTGCAAGACTATGGTGGGAGAGACATAATCACTTAGCATAGCAAAATACCAATCAGAACCGGAAACATAATTCTCACCAATCCAAGTAACTAACCAATTAAAGATATTGCAAACAATAATGCCGATAATCAATCCTGTAGTTGGTGTGCTCATACCTAAGCGGGTCTTTTTAATGATTGCACCCAAAATGTAAAGAGAGAAGAGCCAGGCAAAAGAATGAGACTCGATGAGGTTACGAGTGTAGCAAAGACTCGCCAAAATAGAACAGAAGAAGGTAAGAACTATAAAAACACGCTTTGCATCACGATCATTTAAAGAACGGATCGCCTTGTTTACCAATGGTGAGAGAATAGATATAAAGAAGAAAGCCGTAAAGTACCAATAAGTGTTAAAGAAAAGGGGGAACACTGAAGCAAGATAATCTTTGGGAGTAACAATAACTGCATCCGGAATGAGGACATGGCAACTAATCGTAATGAGCAAACTATAAAAAACGACTTGAAGCCACAGCGATATAAGCCTTTGACGATTAAGAGGTTTTATATTATCCGAATACGACAGGTAACCAGTAAGGATTGAAAACAGATTTACTGCAGGAGTGGCAATATAGAACAATGCCATAACAACGAAACGTGTCAGGTGATCACCGTTGCCGTACATTCCTCCGCGACCGATGGTGTGGAGCATGACCACAAATACCATCGAAAGGAACTTCAGAGCATCCAACCCGTAATGGCGGTTGTCAGATTGCGAAGATAAAACTGGTTTTTCCCCATTAGTCATTCAAGTCCTGTTCCCGTTTCATAGCCTACAGAAGCATTATAACATGAGCAGGAAGACCGGAAAGATTCATCATACGTTTTAGCCTTAAAGCCAATCTGAAAAACCCGTTGTTGCTTCCTGCCACCTGTCAAGCCAATGGAGCTGTCTGTCGATATAATTTTCATCTATGCAATCCACTCCATGCATTTCAAGCATTGTAGCCTGAAACTGAAAATGTCTGATTGCCAACCAATATGGGAATGACAGTCTTTCTTCACGGCTTAGTGAACGATACTCGGAATAACCGAAAAGAAACTTCTGATACACATCCTTTATCAGTGCGATATCTTCCTCTTTCAGATTAAAAAATCTGTCATGTCACAAATGCATTCAGAACATCATATACTCTTGTTTGCTTAAGAATTATTAATGAATACGGCTTGCTACCTTATCTTAGAGCAAGTAGAATTATAGTAACAAAATATATGGACTCTGACGGCAAGGTGTTTTCCGAGCGGGAATAGTTCGAATCGGTTTTTGAAGCAAAGACTTATTTGGCTCCTTTGTTAGTGCAGGTCCGCATGCAGAGGAGTATTTTTATGCTTAAGATCGCGATATACGGTAAAGGCGGAATCGGGAAGTCCACCATGACTTCCAATCTGTCGGCAGCGTTTGCAAGCCTGGGTAAGAAGGTCATCCAGATCGGATGCGACCCTAAGGCTGATTCTACGATCAATCTCTTAGGCGGTGTTCCCTTGAAGCCCGTTATCGAGATCCTCAGGGAGGGCGGCGAACCGACCTCTGTCGAAGAGATCTCCAAGAAAGGCTACGGAGACATCCTCTGCATCGAGACGGGCGGCCCCACACCGGGTCTCGGTTGTGCGGGAAGAGGCATCATCGCGACTTTCAATCTTCTCGATGAATTGGGATTATTCGAAACATACAAGCCGGATGTCGTGCTCTACGATGTCCTGGGAGACGTTGTCTGCGGAGGTTTCGCAGCTCCCATCAGAGAAGGTTACGCAGAGCAGGTCCTCATCGTTACTTCCGGCGAGAAGATGGCGCTGTATGCTGCAAACAACATCTGCATGGCGGTAAAGAATTTCGAGGACAGAGGATATGCGCATGTTGGCGGCATCATCCTGAACAAGAGGAATGTCGTCGGTGAAGAAGAAAAGGTTGAGGCCTTTGCCGAAGAGAAGGGCATCGACATCATCGCAAGGATCCCCAGAAGTGACGACATAACAAGATGCGAAGACATAGGCAAGACCTGCGTCGAAGGCGCGCCCGAGTCGGAGGCTGCACAGGAATTCATTAAGCTTGCACAGAAATTGCTCAGCGAGGAATCGAAGTGAAGAAAGAAGCGGTCACATATACGGCAAAGCAGGTAGCTGAGCTCGGCAGGGACAACATCCCTTCCGAACTTCTCAGCGGGCAGGGACTGGTATACAGTTCCCCTGCAACGCTTGCATATAACTCTCCCGGAGCGGAAGGTTTCGGCGTAAAGCGTGCGGGACTGTCCGTGCCGGAGTCGGTCATGCTCATCGTCGCACCGGGCTGCTGCGGAAGGAACACTTCCATCGTAAGCTCGATGCCGCAGTATGAGGACAGGTTCTTCTATCTGATGATGGACGAGACCGACCTTGTTACCGGAAGGCATCTAAACCGCATTCCGGATGCCGTAAGTGAAGTGGTGTCCTTCCTGGAAGGACAGGGCAAAGCCCCCAGGGTTGTCATGATCTGCATCACCTGCGTCGATGCGCTGCTCGGTACCGACATGGAAAGAGTGTGCTCTGCGTGCGAGGAAAAGATCGCCGGCACGGGGATCAGAGTCCGTCCGTGCTACATGTATGCACTTACCAGAGAGGGAAGAAGGCCCCCGATGGTTCATGTCAGGCAGACTCTCTATTCTTTGCTGGCACCCATGGAAAAAGACCCGAGATCTGTCAACATCCTCGGCAATTTTGCCCCGCTCGCAGAGGGCGAACTGCAGAAATATCTCCTTAAAGCCGGCGTGAAGAACATCCGCCAGATCGGAACATGCCAGACCTACGACGAGTTCCTCAAAATGGGGTCGGCAAACTTTAACATTGTTACAAATCCCGAAGTTAGGGCCGCTGCGGACGACATGACAAGATCTCTTGGCATCCCTTACATCGAACTTACGAGAGTTTACGGAGTCCGTCAGGTCGCTTTGCAGTACCAGGCGCTCGCTCAGGCGGCAGGAATTACGATCGATCTTGAAGACGACAAGGCCGAGGCCGAACAGGCGGTCTTCGATCTCAAGGAAAAGTATCCGGATCTCACTTTCAACATCGGCGAATGCATCAACGCCGATCCGTTTGAGCTCGCATTGTCACTTCTGAGATACGGATTCAAAGTTGACGAGATCTACGCGACTTTGGCTCCGGAGAAATTCAAATATGTTGCAAAGATTGCCGAACTCTCGCCCGACACGAAGATATTCTGCAACATGGAACCGACGATGCTCTATTACGATGTGTCCTCGTCCCGCGCACACATAAGCCTGGGTAAAGACGCGGCATATTACTGCCCTGACATACCCAATGTCGCATGGAACGAAGATGTCCAGCCGTTCGGGTTCCAGGGAATAAAAGAACTTATGGGAAGAATTGACGCAGCCATGGAGGTGAAAGTATGAAGGGACTTCGCAAAGTACTGACACCTTTTGCTCCTGACCAGTCAGGTGCGGTATCCGTCCTTTATAACCTGGGCGGCATGATCGTCATCATCGATGCAGGCGGATGCACCGGCAATGTCTGCGGTTTCGACGAACCCAGATGGCACGGAAAAAGAGCGGCGGTGTTCTCCGCAGGACTTCGCGACATGGACGCGATCCTCGGAAGAGATGCTCTTCTTGTCTCAAAGATCGCTTCCGCCGCACAGCGCATCGATGCGAGATTCGTTGCACTTGTGGGAACGCCCGTTCCTGCAACGATTGCAACAGATTACAAGGCACTCAAGAGAATGCTTGAGAAGAAAGTGGACATTCCGGTGCTCACTCTTCCGACCGATGGAATGAGACTCTACGATTCCGGCGAGAGCGTTGCTTATAAAGAACTCGTTGCAACCTTTGCAAAAGATGATGTCGCTGAAGTTGAAGGAGAAGAACTGATCCTCGGTGCGACGCCTCTTACCTGCGGAGAAAAGTACACGGATGTAACTCTTGAAGATATCGAAGAAATAAGGGGAAGAAAACTCGTAGCAGCTTCCGCATCAGGTATCGAAGCGGCAAGACTGACGGGAAAAGATTATGAGATAAGAAGCGCTGCCGCTGAAGATCTGATCGCAAGAGAAAAGATCGAAGGCAAAGTGCTCGTATGCCACGACGAAGTGTTCGGAAAGACACTTAGAGATAACGGCATTGACTGCGACATCGCAACCTTCTTTACCCTGCACGATGAGATAAAGCAGGACGGCGATGTGATGATAACCGAAGAAGATGAGTTTACCGCTTTGGCAGAGTCAGGAAGATACGATGTCATCATCGCGGATTCCGCACTGGAAAAGCTGGCAAAAAACTTCACGGGAAGATGGATCGATGCACCGTTTTTTGCACTCTCGGGGAGAAAGTAATGAAGACATTAAGGATCAAGGTTTACGGCATCGTTCAGGGCGTTGGAATGCGTCCTGTCGTAGCGCGTCACGCATCACGCTGCGGCATCAACGGAACCGTTTCCAATCTTGGTCCGTACGTCGAGATATTTGCGCAGGGAGAAGATGAGAAAGTGGATGAATTCCTTCGTCTCATCGAAGAAGAACCGCCGAAGAGAGCAGCCATCTTAAAGGTCGATGCAAGGTCGGTGGAAGATGCTTCCGTGTATGAGAGTTTCGAGATCATCGAAAGTGCGAAAACATCCGGCGAGATCTTCGTGTCTCCGGACATTGCGATCTGCGATGAGTGCCTCGAAGAACTCTTCGATACCAACAACAGAAGATACCTTCATCCGTTTATAAACTGCACATGCTGCGGACCGCGTCTCACGATATTGGATGCGCTTCCGTACGACCGCGAGAGGACTTCGATGAAGGAGTTCCCGATGTGTGAGAAATGCGCATCTGAATACTACGATCCTGCCACCAGGAGATACGATGCTCAGCCCGTATGCTGCAACGACTGCGGACCGGAAGTTTTCATCCTCGATGACCCGGAAGAAAGACGCGGAAGAGATGCGATCGTTCACGCAAGAAAGATCCTGTCTGAAGGCGGCGTTGTCGCAGTGAAAGGCATCGGCGGATTCCACCTTGCTTGCGATGCAAAAAACGAAGATGCAGTCATGAGATTAAGGCAGCTCAAGCACCGTCCCGCAAAGCCGTTTGCGGTCATGATGAGAGACCTTGATACAGTTAAGAAAAACTGCATTGTGACAGACCTTCAGGAAGAGATAATCAAAGGTCATCAGAAGCCTATCCTGCTGCTTAAGAGAAAGGAAGAGTCCGAACTTGCGGCAGACATCGCACCTGATAATCCGACAGTGGGCGTGATGCTCCCGTATGCTCCGTTGCAGAGTCTGTTATTCGATTACGATGACGAGATAACGATGACCGATTGTCTTGTCATGACGAGCGGAAATGTCGCCGGACTTCCGATATGCAGAGACGATGAAGATGCAAGATCCGAGATCGCAAGATTCTGCGACGCGATACTTACGCACAACAGGAAGATCAGGATAAGAGCGGACGATTCCGTAATGGATTTCTACGACGGAAAGCCGTACATGATAAGACGATCGAGAGGCTACGCACCTCTGCCGTACATGATGACAAAGAACTTCGAAGGGAGCGTCATCGCATACGGCGGCGAACTTAAGAATACGTTCTGCATCGGCGTGAACAATCTGTTCTATCCGTCATCTTACATCGGCGATCTGACAGACCTTAAGGGCAAGGCTGCGCTTACGGAATCAGTAGGAAGGATGCAGGTCCTGCTCGAGACAAAACCTTCTCTTGCGGTATGCGATCTGCATCCGAGATACAACTCTTCGGAGGCTGCGGAAGAGTCCGGCCTGCCTCTCGTGAGAGTTCAGCATCACTATGCGCACATACTTTCGTGCATGGCAGAGAACGATTACTTTGGTGAGTGCATAGGAGTGTCTTTCGACGGAACGGGATATGGCACCGACGGCACCATATGGGGCGGCGAGATAATGCGCTGTGACATGGGTGGTTTTGACAGGCTCTTCTCGATAAAGCCGTTCCTTCAGACCGGCGGAGACATCGCTTCCAGAGAAGGATGGAGGATCGCGGTATCGATGCTGATAGACATCTACGGAGACGAAGCTGAGAACGTCTGCGATAAGCTGGATCTTATCAGGAAGGGAAGCTTCAAGATGTACAAGACGATGCATGACGGAAAGATCAATACCGTCGTATCGACATCAGCGGGAAGACTCTTTGATGCGGTCTCTGCGATACTCGGAATTAGACTCGAAAGCAGCTTTGAAGGAGATGCAGCGACGTCTCTGATGTACAAGGCGATGGAACACGAAGGAGAAGATCCGGTTGCTGATTACGCGCTGGTCGAAAGTAATACTCTTGCGACCGACAGGATAGTAAAAGATCTCGTGGAAGCAAAGCTTGCAGGCGAAGACGAAACAAAGCTTGCATACAGGTTCCACTACCTGCTTGCAAAGGCCATCTCAGAAGCAGTTTTCCTTAAAGCAGGTGATATAAAAGTGGCAGCTCTGAGCGGCGGCTGCTACCAGAACACACTTCTTTTGGATCTGACAAAAAAGATGCTCGAAGAAAAAGGATTCAAGGTTCTGATCCACAGCCTCATACCTCCAAACGACGGAGGCATCTCGCTGGGACAGGCAGTCTACGGAATGAATAAATTAATGAACGGAGGAATATGAAAATGTGTGTAGGTCTATCTGCAAAAGTTATCAGCGTTAAGGACGGTGTCGCTGTCATCGATGCGTCCGGCGCTAAGCGTGAGGTATCGGCTGAACTTCTTGACGATCTCGAACCCGGTGAATACGTAATGGTCCACGCGGGTGCTGCGATCGCGAAGATAACGGACGATTCAAAAACAGAGACTGACAGCCTCGTGAAGGAGCATCTTACATGAGTGAAAGCATAACAAATCCGATCGAGTATCTTAAGAACTACGACGGTCCTGAGATAAGGATAATGGAGGTATGCGGAACGCATACACATGAGATCTTCAGGCAGGGAGTAAGAAGGCTCCTTTCACCGAAGATTCATCTCATCTCGGGCCCCGGCTGCCCCGTGTGCGTAACCCCCGTAAACTTCATCGATGAGGCGGTCTTCCTCGCACTCGAGAAGGGTTGCACCATAACGACTTTCGGAGACCTCGTACGCGTACCCGGCTCGAAAATGAGTCTTGCGGGAGCACGTGCAAAGGGTGCGAACGTCAAGGTCGTATACTCTCCTGCAGATGCCGAGAAATATGCAGAAGAACACCCGGAAGAACAGGTGGTTTTCCTGTCTGTCGGTTTCGAGACTACGACACCTTCCGATGTCATCGCAGTCAAGCGTGCGGTAAAGGCGGGGATAGATAATTTCTCCCTTCTTACCGCCAACAAGACGATGCCCGGTGCGTATGAAGCGATGGCATCTTCATGTGATGCATATATCTATCCCGGACACGTTCATGCGATCATCGGAACGAAGCTCTGTGAGGACGGAGTTGCCAAAGGAATATCGGGAGTCATCACGGGATTTACCGGCGATGAACTCGTTACCGCACTCGCGATAATCGCAAAGAAATTCAGCGAAGGAAAACCGTTCTTCGTAAACGCATATCCCAGAGTCGTAACCGATGAGGGAAGCCCTGCCGCAGTCGCACTCGTGGATAAGTTCATGCAGCCCTGCGATGCGGAGTGGAGAGGCATCGGCGTAATACCCGGATCGGGCATGCAGCTTCGCGACGAATATGCGGCATACGATGCGCGCAAGAAGTACGATGTGCCGGCAATGAACCCTGACTACAAGACTGCATGCAGATGCGGCGATGTTCTTCAGGGAAAGATAGAACCTAACCAGTGCCCCCTTTTCGGAAAGGCTTGCAATCCCGACCATCCCGTCGGTGCATGCATGGTATCCGATGAGGGTGCTTGTTCAGCTTTTTATATGTACGGAGGAGAGATATGAGTGACGTTATAACACTTGCCCACGGAAGCGGCGGACATAAGACGGGAGAGCTGATCGCGGATGTCTTCAGAAAGAACCTCGGCAACGAGTATTTCACGAGCGACGATGCAGCGGTAATGCCCGGCCCCGAAGGAAGGATCGCGATGTCGACTGACGGCTTTATCGTATCTCCCTGGGAATTCCCCGGTGGCAACATCGGTAAGCTCTCCGTATGCGGAACGGTAAACGACCTCGCGTGCATGGGAGCAAAGCCGCTCTATCTGACATGCTCTTATGTTATCGAGGAAGGTTTCCCGATAGCAGAGCTTGAGAAGGTTGCAAAGGCGATGGGCGAGACCGCGCGCAAGGCAGGCGTGAAGATCGTTGCAGGCGATACCAAGGTCGCAGGCAAAGGTCAGGTCGATCAGATCTTCATCACGACCGCAGGTGTTGGAGTAATTCCAGACGGTGTAAACATGTCGGGTGCGAATGCTAAGCCCGGTGATAAGATCATCGTTACAGGCGATGTCGGAAGACACGGTACGACGATACTTCTCGCAAGAGGTGATTACGGCATCGATGCGGAAGTTGCGAGCGACTGCGCACCTCTCTGGAATGAAGTTGAAGCTGCACTTTCCGTCTGTCCCGAAATGCATGTCATCAGAGATGCAACAAGAGGCGGCGTAGGCACGGTAATGTATGAGATTACCGAGCAGTCTGATGTCGGTGTAAAACTCGACAGAGAGAAGATCCCGGTAGACGATGCTGTAAGAGGCGTTACGGGAATGCTGGGATTGGAACCGCTCTATCTTGCATGTGAAGGAACGATGGTAATGATCTGTCCTGCCGAGTATGCAGATAAGGTTGTCGAGGCACTCCGCGGATGCGAGCACGGAACAGGCGCTGCAGTCATCGGTGAGATCACGGAAGAGAACAAAGGAAGAGTCGTAATGACTACGGAGATCGGCGGAATGACATATCTTCCCAAGCCGGGAAATGAACTTCTGCCGAGGATCTGCTGACAAAGGGGATAATAGAGATGGAAACAAGAGTTGCATGCATAACGATAATCGTTCAGAACACTGATTCCGTACCTCAGATGAACGTGCTTCTGTCCGAGGCGGGAAACTACATCATCGGACGCATGGGCATACCTTACCATGCGAAAAACATGAACATCATAAGCATCGCGATCGATGCGCCGCAGGACCTCACAAGTGAGATCTCGGGCAAGATCGGAAGACTCGAAGGAGTAACTGTTAAGACTACTTATGCAACAGTCAAATGATGACAGAATAAGGATCGCAGATTGTGCATTCCCCAAGCCGTTCACATACGGTCTTGAGTTCAACGCGCCCGCACACGGTACGTGGAACATCGTGCACATCGGATTCAAGATCCCGCAGGCGCATCAGATATATGTCTGTGCCGATAACTGCATGCGGGGTGTTGTCATGACTGCTGCCGAGATGGGCGAGCTTGAAAGGTTCTCTTCGGTCATATTGGAAGAGGACGACATGGTCCATTCGGGAAGGCTGGAAGAAACTACTATAGAAGGCATAACTGACGTTCTTAAATCGCTCGAAAAGGTTCCTCCGGTAGTCATCGTTTTCCCCGTGTGCGTACACCGCTTTTTGGGATGCGACATGAACTACATCTACGATGAATTGGGAAAGCGTTTTCCCGATGTGAAGTTCGTCAGAGGATTCATGGATCCGGTCATGCAGAAGAGGAGCACGACGCCTGACCAGAGACTCAGAAAAGCGATGTTCGATATTATCCCCGAACTTCCTTCCGACGGTTCCGTATCAGTCATCGGATGCGACATGAAAATGGATGAAGCAAACGACATAAAAAAGATTCTTTCTCTGTCGGGAAAAGTCATTAGAGACGAGGCGGATATTGCCGCTCTTGATGACTACTATTCGCTAGGAAGAGCCGAGTATTTTGTGTGCTCATATCCGGCAGGACTGCTCGGCACATCTGCACTCAGTGTGCGCACAAAAAAGCCGTACAAATATCTTCCTTTCACATTTGATCTTGATGCTGTGGAAGAAGGTTTAAGAAGTCTCGAAGTTGATATGCCTGACGGCTTTATTGAAGACGGAAAGAAGGCTTGCGAAGAAGCAGCCGCAAGACTTAAAAATGCAATCGGCAACACAGAGATCCAATTGGATTACACTGCGATCCCGAGACCGCTCTCGCTCGCAAGATTCCTTCTTAAAAGAGGCTTCAATCTGACTGCCGTTTATGCTGACGGATTCGATCCCGATGAGCAGAAAGATTTCGAGTGGCTTGCAGAAAACAACCCTGATCTTCTCGTCAGATCGACTGTTCACGTGCAGGGAAGAAGACCTGCAAGAAGTGAAGACAAGATCCTTGCGATCGGACAGAAAGCAGCATGGTTTACTGGCTCAGGATTCTTCGTCAACATGATCGAAGGAGGAGGACTCTACGGATACTCGGGAATAGAGAAATTTTTGGGACTGATGGAAGAAGCATATAACGTGCCGAAGGACACACGGGATATCATCCCGAGAAAGGGACTCGGGTGCTGCAGTCTGGTATGAAGAAGACGTATAGGATACTTCCGGTATATACAGGTGATGTGTCGGGCTTTGCTTCGGCTCTCTATGAGCTCGGCGGCATGTGCGTGATACACGATCCGTCAGGCTGCAATTCGACATACAATACGCACGATGAGATCAGATGGTACGACAAGGAAAGTCTCATCTACATCTCAGGCCTTAATGACATCGATGCGATAACCGGAAACGACGATAAACTGATAAGCAACATTGTATACGCTGCAGGCGAGATGAAGCCCAAGTTCATCGCGCTTGCAAACTCGCCTCTGCCGTATCTTAACGGAACGGATTTCAAGGGAATATGCAGGATACTTGAACAGAAGACCGGACTGCCCTGTTTCTATGTTCAGACCAATGCGATGCACGATTATTCCGCCGGTGCATCGGAAGCTTATCTTGCATTCGCAAGGAAGTTCTTAAAACCGCTTCCCAAGCATAACGGAAACAAGCCCGGCGCGAACATTATAGGTGCGACTCCGCTCGATCATGCGTCGACTGTTTTCGAGTTCTCTGATGAGTATGATATCGTGTCCAACTGGTCGTACGGAACGTCTTTCGAAGAGGCAGTAAATGCAACAAGTGCTGACGTGAATATCGTCGTGTCTTCGGCAGGACTTGCAGCAGCAAAATACATGAAAGAAGAGTTCGATATTCCGTACAGACTTCTCGGCGATTATGCCGGTGTAAAAAGAGAGAAGTCGAAGTGCTATGTCGTGGGCGAAACGGTAACATCAGGCTATGTTGCTGCGCAGCTTAAGAGGAGTTTCGGAGCAGACTTTAACGTCGTCGCGACGACCGAGATAACGGACGGACTTCTGGGTGAGAACGACATCAGATGTCACGGCGAAGAAGAGATAAGGAACGCCCTTTCTGATGCCGAAGTCATCGTCGCAGATCCTCTGTTCAAACTCGTCTCGCCCAAGATCGCGAAGTTCATCGAACTGCCCCATTTTGCAATGTCAGGAAGATTATATCTGAAGCAGATACCAGATCTTATGAAACCGGAGGAGTACTACCATGAGTCTTAACGATACGCCGTCAGGAGAGAGGATCCACATCGGATTTTTCGGAAGAAGGAACGCAGGCAAATCGAGTCTTGTGAACAAGGTCACGAACCAGGATCTTGCCGTGGTATCCGACACCAAAGGCACGACGACAGACCCGGTCACGAAGGCGATGGAACTTCTGCCTTTGGGACCTGTCGTGATAATCGACACTCCCGGTTTTGATGACGAGGGTGAGTTGGGAGAGAAGAGGATCTCGAAGACGAGACTGATCCTTAACCGCGTCGATGTGGCAGTGCTCGTGGTCGACCTCGTGGAAGGCATGGGCAGGACCGAAGAACAGCTTATAAACCTTTTCGAAGAGAAACTCATCCCGTACATCATCTGCTACAACAAAGCAGACCTTAAAGAGACCATCCCCGCGGTAAAGGACAATGAGATCTATGTAAGTTCCCTGACCGGAAAGAATATCGACGAGCTCAAGGAGATGATCGGAAGGCTTGGGGGACACAAGCAGGAAGCTGCGCCTCTCATCAGCGATCTTATCTCTGCAGGTGACACGGTCATACTCGTTATCCCGATAGACACTTCCGCACCCAAGGGAAGGATCATCCTTCCGCAGCAGCAGGTCTTAAGAGAAATCCTGGACAGCAATGCCGCGGCATACATCGCGCAGCCTGAAGAACTTGGTGCGGTCATCGCCAATCTTAAGACAAAGCCGAAGCTTGTCGTGACTGACAGCCAGGCTTTCGGCAAGGTATCGAAGATCGTTCCCGAAGATATCCTTCTCACGTCTTTCTCGATCCTCATGGCAAGGCACAAGGGGTTCCTGAAAAGTGCGGTAAAAGGCGTCAAAGCAATCGACACGATAGAAGACGGAGACAAGGTCCTCATATCAGAAGGCTGCACACATCACAGACAGTGCGAGGACATCGGAACATATAAGCTCCCCAAGTGGCTCGGCGAGTACACGGGCGCGACCGTAAAGATAGACACCACATCCGGACTGTCTTTCGCAGAGGATCTGTCGGAATACAAGATGATCATCCACTGCGGCGCGTGCATGCTTAACGACCGCGAGGTCATGTACCGCGCGAAATGCGCAGAGGACGCAGGCATCCCGATGACCAACTACGGCACGGCAATCGCCCATATGCACGGCATTTTAAAGAGAAGCCTGGAGGTTTTCCCAGACATCCTCGCGGAACTTAATTAATAATAGAAACCGTAACTTCTGATAAATGTAATCAAGGGGTAACATTAACGGTTCATATTATTAGGCATGAAACGACATGCCAATTCAGGACTTAAAGAATGGTTTCTGCATTTCTGTGCCCAAAGAGAAATGCAGGCCAGGATCAGTATCCTCGTTATCACATCGATCACGATACTGACCTTTGGTTCAGTCGTCGCGGTAAATGCCGCCACTAGGAATGTTATTCCCGAAGAATCCGTAGACATGAGCAGCGTGATCTCTTATGAGCAGTCGCTGACACAGCCCGAGGTAAAAGAAACACCCGAACCCGAAGTCACCGAACCTGAGGTGACCGAAGTGACATACCCTTCCAAGCAGGGCGCTCCTGCGGGCAACTCCGGAGTCAAGATAGACCTGTCAGAACTGTCTGACGAAGAACTCGTTGATAAGATCACATCCGGTGAAGCAGGCGTCATCGCCGCCGAAGACATCAAGACCGACCAGTCGGCAAACACCGATGTTAAGCACAAAGCAACTGTAGCATCAGACCCCGCACCGAGCGACGAGCCTCCGGTAACGGAAGCCGGTTATGAGCTCGGCATCGATATCTCACAGTTCCAGGGAACCATCGACTGGGCCCAGGTCAAGGCCGCAGGTTACTCATTCGTTTTCATCAGATGCGGCGGCCGCGGTTACGGTGAAGCAGGAAATCTCTACGAAGATACACAGTTCGTCACCAACATGAAGAATGCAAAGGCCGCAGGTCTTAAGGTCGGCGTCTACTTCTTCTCGCAGGCCATCACGCCGTACGAAGCGCTCGAAGAAGCATCCCTTACCATCGCCATGATCAAGAAGAGCGGCATCACTCCCGACTACCCCGTAGTAATGGATTGGGAGACGGACTCGTATTACAGGACATGGGATCTCAAGGGACAGGAATTTGCGAATGTCATCACATCCTTCTGCAGCACTATCCAGCAGAACGGATACACACCGATGGTGTATCTCAACACATCGGATATCGACAGCCGTCTCGGATACACGCCCTCGTATGCTCTCTGGTATGCAAGGCCTTACAACAAGTATCAGGACGGCCACCAGTACGTCGCAGGCGAAGAGACACCCGGAAGATCCTGGTCTGTCTGGCAATATTCGTGGTGGGGAACGGTTCCCGGCATCTCGTATCCCGTCGATCTTAATGTATCGCTCCTCGGCAAGACGCCTCTGACCGATCCTTCGTTCAATCTCAAGAACGGTGCTTCGGAACTCTTCTCTGCGGTAGGCGATACGACCTTCAATCCGCTTGACGGGGTATCCGTGACAACATCGCAGAATCAGACTGCGACGAGCGGAATAACCTATACGGTAACGGGCAGCGACGGTACGGAGACGACCGTCGAGACGGCTTGTGCCACGGCAGGAACATACACCGTTACCTTCAGCTACAAAGACAGTTTCAAGGGCACCGTAACGAAATCATTCAACTGGACCGTTACGGCAAGTGCCGCGAAAATAAACCTCACATCCGCATCGTATTCGACCGTGGCAGGCGATGCTGCGATCGATCCGCTTGCAGGCGTGACCGTAACGACATCTGCGGGCGAGACAATAACCGATGTGTCGGCGTGCGTTACCTATACTGTTACTGATGCGGGCGGCAATGAGACCGACATTGCAACTGCTGCCGTTACGGAAGGAACATATACGATCGCTTATTCATATACCGATGAAGTCTGCGGCGCGGTAACGGCTTCCGCCGACTGGACTGTGACGGTGACTTCCGCAGAACCTGCTCCGACTGAAGAAACCACTGCTCCGTCAGAAACTGTGCCCGAAAGCACATAGATTTCTGTATAATTAAAACATCTCATAGCACGCTTAAGGAGGTACAAGAATGAACAATACACTCATGTCCTATAAAGCGAGGATCATAATCGTAGATCTTGTAATGCTGCTCCTGGGTGCGGGCTTTATCATCTGGCAGGATGACATGATGGCCAAGCTTGTCCTTGTTACGGGCGTGCTCATAGGTCTTGCGGGAGTGATGCTCATCATCAATTTCATCCTGGATAAAGAGAAGACTGTTTTCGACTGGGTCGTAATGATAGTCGGAGTGCTGATACTTGCTGCAGGCGTACTCCTTGCGGTGTTCTCCGGTGCGGTAGTCGACATATGCGTATTCATCTTTGCTTCGCTTCTGATCATCTACGGCGTAGTCGACATGTTCACTGCAATCGTAATAACAAGACAGACAGGCGGCATCTGGTGGCTGCCACTGCTCCTTGGTCTTGCGGCAACCGGACTCGGTGCGGGGATCATAATCCTTAAGACTCAGGGTACGGATGCTCTTGCGATAATGACAGGCATTACGTTCATCGTTGCTGCCGTAGGCGGAATCATAAATGCGATCCAGACGTATTTCGGAAGGAAGAAGATCATAGGCTCCATGCCTCCCCCTCCGCCCCCGCCGCCGGATCTTACTGACGACCTCAAAGCTTAATAATTTTCTGACGGAGGCAGCGCCATGAGTATCAACATAAACGAGATGCCGAAGATCGGTTTCGGTCTGATGAGATTACCCGAGAAAGACGGAAGCATAGACATCGAGCAGGTCTCGAAGATGGCAGATATCTATATGGCTGCCGGATTCAATTATTTTGATACCGCGTATGTGTATCACAGCGGCAACTCCGAGAAGGCAGTCAAGAAGGCGATAGTGGAACGCTATCCCAGAGATTCTTTCACCATCGCGACAAAGCTTCCCGCATGGTTCCTGCATTCCTTCGAAGACAGGGACAAGGTGTTCGAAGAACAGCTCGAAAGATGCGGAGTGGACTACTTTGATTTCTATCTTCTCCACAGCTTGGAAGACGGCAAAAACTACGATACATACGAGAAGTATGACTGCTTTAACTGGGGAATTAAGAAGAGGGAAGAAGGCAGGATAAAGCACTTCGGATTCTCTTTCCACGGCACACCCGAACTGCTGGTAAAAGTGCTTGATAAGCACCCCGAGATCGAGTTTGTCCAGATACAGCTCAACTATGCTGACTGGGATAACAAGATAGTCCATTCCGGAGAACTCTATGAGATATTAAGGGACCGCAATATTCCGATGATAATCATGGAACCTGCCAAGGGCGGCAAGCTCGCAAATCTCGACGATGAGTGCAAAGAGATACTGCAAGGCATCCGTCCCGACAAGTCTGTGGCATCCTGGGCGTTCCGCTTTGTCGGAAGCCTTCCCGGCATCGCGACGATCTTAAGCGGTATGTCCACGCCCGAGCAGATGGAAGACAACACGAAGACGTTTACGGATTTCGAGCCGTTGTCGGACGAAGAGCTTCAGGCGATAGACAAGGTCAAGGAGATAATGAACCGCGTCGAGCTTGCCGGCTGTACGGCGTGCAAATACTGCGTTGAAGGATGCCCGATGGGCATATCTATTCCCGATGTCATCAGTGCGGTCAACACCAAGAGAAAATTCCCCGGAGACATGAGACCGCAGTTCTTCTACAACGGTCTTGTCGACAGATACAGCCATGCATCAGACTGCATCGCGTGCGGCCAGTGCGAAGGCGTATGTCCGCAGCACCTGCCGATAATTAGTCTCATGCAGGAAGCCGTAGAGAAATTCGAAGGAGAAGGTTAACGGTATGAAGATCACTTACATCGGACACGCATGCTTTGTCGTCGAGAATGCCGCAGGCGGAAAGATAGCAACAGATCCGTATGCACCGGGTTCGGTTCCCGGTCTTGCAGATGTGGATATCGAAGCGCATGAAGTGATCTGCTCTCACGGTCATGCCGACCACAACGCATTTGATGCGGTGAGGACACCTGCAGAAGACTGGGACGGGGATTTTAAGATCCTTACGATCAAGACCTATCACGACAACATGAAGGGCATCCTCCGCGGCAGGAATAATATAAGCAGATTCGAAGTGGACGGATTAAAGATCGTGCACATGGGCGATATTGGCTGTGACCTTACCGATACGCAGTTAGACGAGATCAAAGGCTGCGATGTTCTGATGATCCCCGTCGGAGGTTTCTTTACGATCAACGCAAGGCAGGCCCGGGAGATGGTAAATCTCATAGAGCCCCGCGCGGTAATCCCGATGCACTACAGAGGTGACACCTTCGGGTATGCGCAGATCGGGAGAAGAGAGGATTTCGAGAAGTTGTTTGAAGACAGCGGGAGGGAGATGATTTCCGCAGGGTCCGTACTGGAAACGCTTCCCGGGGAAAAAGCCGTCATACTCATGGAGCCGCTTCGGAAAATGTAACATAAAAAACGCCCCCTTTGTTTTATAATTGCACGCAGGAGGCGTAAGAATATGTTTAAGATCGGTTTTGACAATGAGAAGTATGTAGAACTTCAGAGCCAGCACATCCGTGAACGTGTTGATCAGTTCGGCGGAAAGCTCTATCTCGAATTCGGCGGAAAGCTCTTCGATGATTACCATGCATCCAGAGTCCTTCCCGGTTTTGAACCCGACAGTAAGATCAAGATGCTCAAGGCACTTTCGGAGGATGCGGAGATCGTTATCGCGATCAATGCGGATGCCATTGAGAAGAGCAAGCGCCGCGG
This sequence comes from Saccharofermentans sp., assembly GCA_024692105.1. The sequence continues at coordinate 8,975 of JAILMZ010000035.1, read as the reverse complement.
CGACATCGGCATCACTTATGACCAGGAAGTCTTAAGACTCATCGATGCATTCACGGAGTTCGGACTCTATGTCGGTTCCGTTGTAATTACCCAGTTCGCAGGTCAGGCTCTTGCCGAGAAATTCGAATCAAGACTGCGCACTCTCGGAGTAAAATCCTACAGACATTATCCGATTGCCGGCTATCCTTCCGATCTTTCTCTTATCGTCAGCGAGGACGGATACGGCAAGAATGATTATATAGAAACATCAAGAAAACTCGTTGTCGTTACGGCTCCTGGTCCGGGTTCCGGAAAGATGGCTACTTGCCTGTCGCAGCTTTACCACGAGAACAAGCGCGGCGTAAAAGCAGGCTATGCGAAGTTCGAGACATTCCCCATCTGGAGCCTGCCTCTGCAGCACCCTGTCAATGTCGCATACGAAGCAGCTACAGCTGACCTTGCAGACGTAAACATGATCGATCCGTTCCATCTCGAGGCTTACGGCAAGACAACAGTCAACTACAACCGTGACGTAGAGATCTTCCCCGTCGTAAATGCGATCTTCGAGAAGATCTACGGTGAGAGCCCCTACAAGTCTCCTACGGACATGGGCGTAAACATGGCTGGCTTTGCCATCGTGGATGACGACGCATGCTGCGAGGCTTCGAAACAGGAGATCATCCGCCGCTACTACGAGGCAAAAGCAGGCGTCCGCCAGGGCAACTCCGACGGCAGCGACGTTAACAAGCTCGAACTCTTAATGAAGAAGAGCGGCATTGATATCTCTGACAGACGCGTTATCGGCGCGGCTCTCGTAAGAGAAGAATCCACAGGCGGTCCGGCTGTTGCGCTTGAACTTCCCGACGGACAGATCGTAACAGGAAAGACCACGGCGCTCCTCGGACCTTCTTCCGCTGCACTCCTCAATGCACTTAAGGCACTTGCAGGCATCTCGCATGACATTCCGCTCATCTCGCCCAATGTCATCGAACCTATTCAGGACCTCAAGGTTAACCACATGGGCAACCACAATCCGAGACTTCACACAGACGAAGTCCTCATCGCGCTTGCTATCTCTGCTGCAACAAACCCGGTTGCAGAGCTTGCGATGCAGCAGATCGGAAAGCTCGTTCACAGCGATGCACACGCAACGACGATGCTGTCTTCCGTCGACCTCAACATGTTCCACAAGCTCGGTGTTAACATCACCTGCGAGCCTGTATACGAGACAAAGAAGTTGTATCACAGATAAAATTTCTGCTGTAAGAGAATCAGTTACGAGGCCGCTCCTGCGGCCTCTTTATTTTGCAAACAGTGAGCTGTAGACCATCGCGTTCAGTTGCGGCCACATTATCCTGATGTCAAATGGCAGTTCATCGGTATTGTAGGTGAAAAGAATGTCGAAGCCTGGGATCAGGCCTGCGTTCGTGTACATCTCATACTTGTTCTTAGTTACCCTGAGATAAGTTACAAAACTCATCATTCCAAGGTGTTCGTGGATTTTGCAGCAATCGAGTTCTTTTATATAGATTACAAAGTCGGGATGAATGGGTTTGTTCATACCTGTTATCCATATCTCCGGTTCATACTTGAACGGAATTCCGTGTATTGTGTAGAACTCGGCAATCTCTTTCTCGGCCACCGACCTGTAGTAAACGCCGTTAAAGAAATACTTCTTTGATTCTGGATAATCCGGGTTTGCATCATTCTTAAGCGACTCAAAAAACTCACCGTTGAGTGTTACATGCTCACCAATGTGATTGATGTACTTCCTGACTACCTTCCTCGGAGTTATGTCGTCGGGCACCGCACCTTTAAAATATGAATGCCAACAGGCCAGGGCTTCATCCAGCGCACTCTGATATTGCTCACGCTTCTCGGCAAGTTCGAAATAGTGCTGGCCAAGTTTGCTTTTGTTGGTATATGCATGATCATCAACATAACATACAGGAGTTTTAATTCCCCTGATTGATCTGGTTGAGAGAGATGTAATCGGCAATTTGTCGAGAGCCATTTTGCAGGCGTTGATTCTAAGTGCCAAGTATTCTCTTGGAATGTAATTTGTCTTTATAGCATTCATATGAATATTCTAGAGCGTTGAAACTGCAGATTTCTATGGCAAAAACTCGACAAAAACGACATCGTTTCATATGCGTTTCATAAAAAGGGAAATCTTGAAACCAAATTGAAACGAAAGCCTTTGGTTTCAAGATTGTTCCGTTATTTTGGATTTATTGAAACGAGATTGAAACAGTCTCAAAGTGCTTGGCCGAACCCGACAAAAACCAACAAAATGCACTACAAAACCGTAGCGCCAAGGCGCACCCAAGAAACGAATATCAAAAAAAGTCAAACTTGTTATTGACAAACACTAGAGGCAGTACGATAATCGAATTGTCAAAGAAAGTCAAAGTCAAAATTGTCTTTGGGAAGGAGGAATGTCAGATGGCAAGACTGGTCGATGTTATTGAAGCGATGATCAAGGATATGATCGATGAGAACGACGGTCAGGCAACCATTAACAGAAGCATTCTGGCAGAGCAGGCAAATTGCGTGCCATCGCAGATCACATACGTACTCAGTACGAGGTTCTCAAGCGGCAACGGCTATATAGTCGAGAGCAGAAGAGGCGGCGGCGGACAGATCACGATAACCAGGATCCAGCATCTCGGACCGGATGATTATCTTAAGGCGATCCTCGATGCGGTCGGAGACGATCTCACTCAGAGCCAGGCGAAGACGTTCCTTACGAATGCCGTGTCGGTAGGCGCGATGAGTGCCAAGGAAGGAACGGCGATAATGGCTGCGGTATCCGACAGGTCGCTTGCAAAGGTCGATTCGGATATCAGATCGGTCGTAAGAGCAGACATATTCAAGAATGCGTTGCTCGGTTTGATGATCAAGTAAAGGAGATGATTAGTATGAGATGTTCCAGATGCGGAGCGGAAGTAACAAATAAGATCATAAAGGTCAATGGTGCAGTCTATTGCGAAGACTGTGTAAAAGAACTCGGATATGACAGGTATCTCAGGAATCCTGAAGAATTCCTCGGTGCGGCATTTGCTCCTCTTGATGAGATTGCGAGCAGCTTTGTTAAGATGGCCGATCTCGATTTCGGTAACAGCGCGCTCACGTGCCCCAAGTGCGGCATGTCCCTACGGGAATTCGAGAACAAAGGCGAGGTTGGATGCATAGAGTGCTATAACACATTTGGCGATTTCGTCATCAAGGAGATGTTCAGACAGCAGGGTGCTGATGAATATGCAGGACGCACTCCCGGTCAGGGCATGATCGCCGACAGCGGAATCATGGAAGACGAGTCCGCTGAGAAAAAGGAAGAGGCTCCCGCCGAAGAAGCAAAAGAGGAAGCGGAAGTTAAGGAAAACGACAAGGAAGCCGTCAGCGACGAGAAGAAGCTGGAGAAGCTCTCCAAAGCAGATATCGGAATGCTTACTGACGAAGAACTTAACGAAGGCATCAGGCTTGCGACCAAGTTCGAGAACTATCAGCTCGCTATCCGCCTGAGAGATGAACTCAAGGGAAGAAAGGAGGGCGAGTGATATGTCAATGTGGTACGAGAAATACGGTAAAGACCAGGATGTAGTCCTGTCCTCCAAGGCATTCATCGTCAGGAACGTAAAAGGTTATAACTTCACGAAGAAGATGTCGGAAGGTGATTTCGGAAGCCTCACGGAACAGGTGGATGCCGCAGTGGACAAGTCGGTCACGGGCAAGCTCTGGTCTGCAGGCGCTCTGAGCAGCGGAACGGAAAATGACGACAGCCTTCTTACTCCGGAATCACAGTTGTTCGGAAAGAACATGTACATCATCAAAAATCCCGACCACAAGCGCATCTACTACAACGATGATGCGGGACTCAGCATTGTCCTCGGATCGACGGAGCACATCACGATCAGGGCGATGGCATCGGGCAATGACCCTTCTGTTTATGCGAAAGCAGAGTCGATCGCAGTAGGCCTCGAGAAGAAACTCGACATGGCATACTCTGACAAATTCGGCTTCCTGACATCGGACATCAAGCTCACGGGAACGGGCTTCAGGATGCTGTATACGGTCGCGATCCCAGCGATCGCAAAGAGCAACGGTGCCCTCTCCGCCCTTAGGGAGAGAGTCGAGCATTACCACTGGGATATCTATCCGTTTGCAGAGCAGGGAGAACTCGGCAATTCGTGTGTATACATACTTGCAAGCGTAAGCACATTGGGCGTGTCTGAAGATGAGATCATCGAGCGCGGAAAACTCCTCCTCGACAATGTGATCCAGTTCGAGCGCACATTAAGAGAGAAACTTGCGACGAAGAACAAAGTGCAGATCTCAGACATGTACGGAAGAGCATACGGACTTCTCAAATATGCGGGAATGATTACTCGCAAGGAAGCAAGTGATGCACTTAACTCTCTGAGGCTCTACAAGGAATACGATGACGGCGGACAGATCAAGATCACCTGGGAGCAGATAAACAAACTTACACAGGATACATGCTGGGAATTCATTCCGGCAGCAAAGCGTGGCGGCAACGACGCAGCAGTGATACGTGCAGCCAAAGTCAAGACGATACTGAAGGGGGAAGACTGATATGAGAATTTCCGAAGATTCGGCTAAGATCCTGGCCGTTGCATGTGAGATAGCAGAGACAAAACACACTCCGCTTATAAGAGACACCTTGATCTTCTCTGCGATGATCTGCGCCGATACTGTTGTAAAGGACATCATAGCGGACAACACGCAGAACATGGATGCTCTTAAGGAAGCAATGGGCATCTCGGGATTCGAGACCGACATGGACAGAGAGACGATGAAGCTCATGGCGGACAAGGCTTTCGGACAGCTCAGGATCGATGTCAAAAGGATCCTGACCTACAGTTCCGATGTGTCCAGGAAGACCAGGAGCAAAGGAACGGTGTGCCCCGAGCACATGCTTTTCGTGCTGCTGTCGAGAAAGGTCAGCAATCACCCCGAAGTGTTCAACGCACTGAGGGAAGGCGGCTGTGACCTCGAAGGAATAAAGACTGCCCTGATAGAGATATTCAGCGGCGGAGACCAGCCCGGAGATGACGATGAAGCAGAAGGCGGCGACGGCCTTCCTTTCGGTGCCGAATCAGGTCCCAAGAAGTCACCCTTGAAGCCTAAGGGCGGCAAGGGCGGACAGAAGACTCTCGAGAAGTACGGAAAGAATCTTACCGAAGCAGCCAAGGCAGGAAAGATCGATCCCGTCATCGGCAGAGAAGAAGAGATCAACCGCGTCATGCAGATCCTCGCGCGCCGCACGAAGAACAACCCCTGCCTCGTAGGCGATCCGGGTGTTGGTAAGACGGCCATCGCAGAAGGTCTTGCACTGAAGATAGCAGAGGACGACGTGCCCGATATCATCAAGGGCAAGACCGTCTACAGCATGGACATGGGTTCCATGGTGGCAGGTTCAAAATACAGGGGCGACTTCGAAGAGCGCATCAAGAGCATGCTCGAAGAAGCAGTCAACGATCCGAACGTCATCCTGTTCATCGACGAGATCCACACTCTTGTCGGCGCAGGTGAGTCCGACGGCGGAGCCATGGATGCAGCAAATCTCATGAAGCCGCTGCTCGCGAAGAACGAACTCAGAGTCATCGGTGCGACGACTCTTGACGAGTATGCAAAATTTATCGAGAAGGACCACGCTCTTGAGAGACGTTTCCAGAAGGTCATGGTCAACGAGCCTTCAGTACCCGATGCCATCGCCATCATGAAGGGCCTGCGCGCGAAGTACGAAGAGCACCACAAGATCAGGATCCCCGACGACGTTCTCGAGCAGTCGGTAAGGCTCTCATCACGTTATGTCTCCGACAGGTTCCTGCCGGACAAGGCAATCGACCTGGTCGACGAGGCAGCTGCCGCGAAACGCATCAACTACGCTGACTCCAAGGCAAGAAAAGAACTTGAGAAGAAGATCGGGGAGGTGGAAGCCGACAAGAAGGCTGCTGCCGATAACATGGAATTCGAGAAAGCGCAGCAGTACAAGGATGAAGCAGACAAGCTCAAGGCGCGCCTGGATTCTCTCGAGTCCAAGACCGCACCTGACAGCGAAGGATTCACGGGTACGCTTGATGTCGATGACGTTGCAAACGTTCTTGCACAGTGGACAGGAATACCGGTCACAAAGATAACCGAGACAGATGCGGAGAAACTCAAGAACCTCGAGAGTGAATTGAAGAAGAGAGTCATCGGACAGGACGAGGCAGTTACCGCGATCGCGAAGGCGATCAGGAGAGGAAGACTCGGATTGAAGGACGAGAAGAGACCTTCGGGCACATTCATTTTCCTCGGTACTACGGGCGTAGGTAAGACAGAACTTGCGAAGGCGCTTGCGGAAGTAATGTTCGGCAACGAGACTGCACTCGTCAGGATCGACATGTCAGAGTACATGGAAAAGAATGACGTTACGAGACTCATCGGTGCTCCTCCGGGATATGTCGGATATGACGAAGGCGGACAGCTTACCGAAGCAGTCAGGAGACATCCTTATTCGGTAGTTCTTTTCGACGAGATCGAGAAGGCACACCCCGAGATATTCAACACGATGCTCCAGGTCCTTGACGACGGACGTCTGACTGACGGTCACGGCAGAACGGTCGATTTCAGAAATACCATCATCATCATGACATCGAACATCGGTGCAAGGATGCTGACGGGAAGCGAGGGAAGGAAGATCGGTTTCTCCGTAGGTGACGAGAGCGATACTGATGAACTCTCAAGAGAAGGCCTTTACGGCGGCAAGTCATATGACGAAGCAAAGAAGGTCGTAATAGACGAACTCAAGAAATCGTTCTCACCGGAATTCGTCAACCGTGTCGACGAGATAATCTTCTTCCGCATGCTCGGCAAGGATTCACTCATCCAGATCGTCGACATCCTGATGAACCAGGTCGGCAAGAGGATCAGGGATCTCGGCATGGACATCGAACTCACGCAGAGTGCAAAGGAGCTTCTCGCGTTGAAGGGCTACGATCCGCAGTACGGTGCAAGACCTTTAAGAAGAGTCATCACATCGATGGTCGAGGACCGTTTCTCGGAGGCTATGCTCGACGGCATCGCGAAGCCGGGACACCTTGCGATCATCGACGCTGTCGAGAGCACGGACCCCGAAGCGCTCATAGCATCAGGTGCGGCTGAAGAGAACGGAAAAGTAATCATCATCCGTGACGGCGGACCTCTTAAGACAGAGGAAGAGACTCCGGTGATCGATGAAGGAACGGAAAAGAAAGAAGCATAAGGAATTCTTTAGAGTCTACAGCTTTACTGAGAAGGGGCTTGCAATAAGGCAAAGCCCCTTTTTTTGTTGTATAATCTACGACGTTTTGATCTTTAATTAAAACACGGAGAGCATAGCATAATGTCAGAAGCTGCAAAGAAAGAACGCGAGTACGATATCGGATGCGTGCCGAGCAAGTTCTGGTTCGGTTTTGTCGGATCACATATCCTCGTTCCGATCGTCTGTGCATATACACATATCAAAGTAAAGCCCGATATGGAATTCGTTAACCACGAAGGCCCTATCATCGTAATAGCCAATCACGCGTCATATCTTGACCCGATGATCACCAACAAGCTTACCAAGGCGAGACCTGCGAACTTCGTAACGGGCGAGTTCGTATTCCGTGCACCCGCATGGGGCCACTGGTTCAAGCTCGGAGGCGCGATCCCCAAGAAGCAGTTCGTTGTTGATACCACTGCCGTTAAGGCAATGATGAAGGTCATGAAGCGCAAGGGCGTCCTCATCATCTATCCCGAGGCTACGCGTCACGTTGACGGTAAGTCGATAGAGTTCGACGACGGCGTCGCAAAGCTCGCCAAGAAGGCCGGTGCTTCGATCTACATCCAGCATATCCACGGCGCATACATGAGCTGGCCGAGATGGTCCAGATCCGGGATGAGAAGAGGCCCGATCACATCCGAGTTCGTTAAGAAGATCTATGCCGAGGAAGTCGCTCAGATGTCTGTAGAAGAGATCCACCAGAGGATACTTGAAGGCATCGACTACAACGAGAACGACTGGATCCGCGAGCACCCTCAGAAGTATAAGAGCAAGAAGCCTGCAGCAGGTCTTCAGAACATCGCTTATGCCTGCCCGAGATGCAACAGGGAATTCACCATGCAGTTCATGGATTCCGGCAAGAAGGATCTTGTTCAGTGCAACAACTGCGGCAATGCGGTTAGGATACTTCCCACGGGTCTTCTGGAACCGGCGGATCCCAAGTGTGTCGTTTTCGACGACCTGCATAAGTGGGCACAGTGGGAGCGCGGCATCATCGCAGAGCAGATAAAGGACGACAGCTTCAGCATGGAGCTGGAAGCGGATCTGTTCAAGGTCTTCGACAGGTTCACTTTTGCCAAGTCCGGCAGCGGCAAGGTAACGATCACCAACAAGGAGATCATCTACGAAGGCACCGAGTGCGATGCGCAGGACGGCATCCCCTACAAGAAGGGCAAGCCCATCTCGAAATACAAGGACAGGGACCTTGCCAAGGTAGCAGAGCCTGTCAGGGTAGTCTTCGAGATCGAGACCATGAAGGGTCTTGTGGCGTCTTACGGAAAGTATTTCGAGATATACGACAAGTCCGGCAAGCTCTACAGGTTCTATGTGGACGGACAGCAGGTGTTCAAGGTGCACGAGATAGTCTCGCTCCTCGGCCGCAAGTGATCTTTCAAGTGAAATAATTTTCAATAGGGGTGATTTTGATGAAATCACCCCGTTTTTTATAAAAGCGGGTAAAAAACCGCCGCGTTTCTGCCTTTAATAATACGCGCGATGATAGTATAATTCTCTCGTAAGTTTAAGGAGGGCAGTATGCCTTCCGGTTAACAGCAAATCTAGTACTAGGAGTGTGACATCCATGGCAATGTATGACAAGAAGAGTGTCGAAGATCTGAACGTTGCAGGTAAGCGCGTTATCGTTCGTGTAGACTTTAACGTACCCCTCGACAAAGAGACAGGCACA
>JAILMZ010000057.1 GCA_024692105.1 Saccharofermentans sp. | reverse complement strand
TTCTCCGTTGCATCAGGCGGTGGTACAGGCCGTACACTTCACCCTGATAACATGGCTGCAGGTCCCGCTTCTTACGGTATGACAGATACAATGGGCCGTATGCACTCTGACGCTCAGTTCGCAGGTTCTTCTTCAGTTCCTGCTCACGTTGAGATGATGGGTCTCATCGGTGCCGGCAACAACCCGATGGTTGGTATGACTGTTTCCACTGCAGTTTCCGTTGAAGAGGCTGCTAAGGCAGGCAAGTTCTGATAACTGATTTACTTAAGACATAAACAGAGGCGGTGTGAGCGATCACGCCGCTTTTGTTTTGCCCGCGTTGCATTCTCGTTTCACAAAAAGGCGATTTTTGAAACCAAATCTGCAACGGAAGGCCTTGGTTGCATTTTCGTTTCACAAAACGGCAAATCCCGAAACCAAATCTGCAACAGACCCGGCCGCCGCACATTTAGTGATAAATCATTAATAATTCTCTTACAAAACCGTATTACATATGTATATCTTGGGGTTTTATAATACTTGTAAGAAAAGGGAACAGCATCATATGGGGGTGATAGTATGATCAGCATTGATGAGGCAATCCAGAACCGTCACACGGTCAGAGAATACAAGAAGACGCCGATACCCGACGATATCGCGTCGCAGCTCCGCGAACGCATCAAGCAGCTTAATTCCGAATACGGTCTCGAGATGAGGCTGGTATTGGGGAGCGGCGATGCGATCAACGCGCTCTTCAAGTTCGTCAAGACCAAGAACGTCAATAATTACATAGTACTCGCAGGAAAGAACACAAAAGATGTCGAAGAGAATCTCGGCTACTGCGGAGCTGATCTCATGCTAATGGCGCAGATGCTCGGGCTCAATTCCTGGTGGGTCGGAGGCACGATCAACAAGGGTGCCGCAAGGACGACCGGACACATTCCGGACGGTTGCAGGATCACGGGCGTCATCGTTATCGGCTACGGCGAGTATCAGGGCGTTCCCCACAAATCCAAGAAAGCGGAAGACATCGCCAAGTACTACGGTGATGCTCCGTACTGGTTTGTCAGGGGAGTCGGTGCGGTACTTCTTGCGCCCACGGCCATGAACAGGCAGGACTTCAAGATCAGGGGAGACGGCAACAAGGTTCTAATCGGTACCGGCGGCGGTGCGATGTCAAAGACGGATCTCGGCATCGCGAAATACTTCTTCGAGGCAGGTGCGGGCAAAGAAAACTTCACCTGGAACATCGAGTAGTTCCTGCAGATTACATTTAAAAAACATTGCCGCATTTTCTTTACTAAGATAAATCAATAGTGTTATGCTGAATTGCATAGCAGGCTGTTTTAATGGGAAAACGTGGAGGAATATCGTATGGCAGAATTGTTTGCCGAATTTCCTTATCTGACTAATGACAAGGTAATAATCAAAAAGATGGAAGAGTCTGATGTTCCGGCACTTGCCGAGATCAGCCGTAACGATAACGTCTATAAATACATGCCGCCCTTCCTTTATCAGAAGAGTGATGCCGCACTTGCGGGTGCGATCAAGAATCTCGGCGGAAGGGATTTCGAGAGCAAGAAGTGGATCATAGCGGGTGTGTACCCGGCAGACGATCCGGCAAAGCTCATAGGTCTTGCGGAGTTGTTCGATTATGATTCGGCAGAAGACAGGATCAACGTCAATTACAGGTTCAATGAAGACTATTGGAATCAGGGTTACGGCACGAGCACGGTCGCGCTGTTAAAGGAATACCTGACGGAATATATCGGCATCGGCAAGCTCATCGCTTATGTCGTGACTGAGAATGTCTATGCGGCCAAGGTGCTTACGAATAACGGTTTCGTTAAGGGCGCGGATTCTATCATGGAGAAGAGCTGGTCGGGCAGAGGAATAATTACTCTCGACGTATATACTTACGTGAAATCCTGATCAGACTACAACGGTATTCCTTCCGTTTGATTTACCCATGTAGAGTTTCTTGTCGGCTGCAGAGACTGCTTCGTTGATGCGGTCGTCTATCTCTGCTTCGGTCACTTCACCGCTGATGAATGTGTTGACGTCCGCGACGCCTATGGTCATGGTGACCTTGATCTCTATGTCGTTCCACTTGACTGTCATGTTACGGATCTTCGAGAGAAGTTCGTTGGCGTTCATGCCTGCTTCGTCGAGGTTCTCGTTGTTGAAGACGAACAGGAATTCCTCACCGCCCCAGCGTGCCGCGATGCCGTGAGAACTCATGTATTCAGAGCAAAGGACTGCCAGCTGCTTCAAGACTTCGTCGCCGGCTTCGTGTCCGTATGTATCATTGACCTTCTTGAAGAAATCGATGTCGCCGATCGCGATGCAGACGCCGTTGGGGCAGACACCGCGCATGACGTTCGAGATGGTGCCCGAGATGATACTTCTTCTGTTGGGAAGCTTTGTGAGCGGATCGTGCTCGGATATGAGCTTGAGTTTCTTGTTGTACTGTGACAGCTTAGCTTCCGTTGCCATCTTGTCTCTTGTGAAGATGGAAAGGATTACGATCATCGATGTGAAGATCGTAAGGATATTAATGATCTGGAACAACAGCGTGATATTGTAAGGGAGTTCTTCTGCCGGAGGGACGTTGACGTGCCAGGAATAAAGAACCGTTCTTATGGCAATGACACCGAAACTCAGGAAGAGCTTTACCGTCTCGGAGGCATACGTTCCTACGAAGACGAGAAGCAGCAGAACGAAAACAAAGTGCTGGATACTGCACTCCCAGCCCCACTGCATTACGAATCTCATCATCCAAAAGATCGTGATAACGGAATAGATAATGAGTGCCATGGTATTGTGATCTTTATACGTCAGATAGACGGCCATCGCAAATGCCAGAAAACACATGCCGCAGGTGGCGACGGTCCCCAGTCTTCCGTAGGTGCCGAATACTACCATCAAGACCATATAATAGAAGCACATCAGGCAGGCGTTGATTCGGACAATAAAAGATATCCGGTTGGATTCGTTCTCGCCGGTCACATCTTTCCAGATTAAGTCGCTGATCTTGCTCATATACTTGAATTCTATCACCATCGAATTTTTAATTAAATAATATTTAGCGTGTTAATACTTTTTTTACGCGTACTCCTTATTTGTTATATGGAGCAGGAATTTGATATATAATTGTCTAAGGATATTTTGAGGAATAAGAGGTAGAACTTAATGGCATTATGGAACGCCAGACCGTTCGGTCAGAATGGATCTGATCCGTTCGGAAGAAAAACGAATTCGCAGGAGACGGAGTCGCTGACTGCCGAGTCTTCCAAGTGCCCGACATGCGGTGCGAACATTTTCTATGAACCGGAACTCCAGTCTATGATGTGCCGCGACTGCGGTAATGTTTATTCTCCGGATACAATGGAACTCAGAGGCTCTCTCGGCATTTCGAAAGAGCACGATTACATGGGCGACGACGATATGTCAGAAGATGACAAGATGCGTCACGAGATCGTCTGCAACAGCTGCGGCGCGGCTCTCATTGCCGATGAGAATACGATGTCGACGATGTGCCCGTTCTGCGGCTCGCCGGCTCTTATCACCAGAAGACTGACGCGTGAATTCAAGCCGGATTACATCGTGCCCTTCAAGATCGATAAGGATAAGGCCGAGAAGATCATGACTGACTGGCTCTCGACCAGGAAGCATACACCCGTCGGATTCAGGAGAAAGTTCCGCCTTACCAAGATGACCGCGCTCTATGTTCCGTTCTGGCTTCTTAACTGCGGTGTCAATTCCGATGTGTCGGGTACGGGAAAGTACATCAACGGACTTGAGACTACCATTTATGAAGTCGATTCGACGATAACCTACTATGTCAAAGGCGTTCCTTTCGATGCTTCGATCAAGGTCGCAAACAAGCTGATGGAAGCGATCGAACCCTTTGATTACAGCGAGATGGTAAGATTTGAGAGCAAGTACCTGCAAGGCTTCTATGCCGATAAGTATGAGCAGCTCCCGACAGAGATGACCGAGAGGATAATGAGAAGGATCAACAGATTCTCGAATTCCGAAGTCGACCTGATCGCCAAGAGATACAGCGAATACGAGAACAGGATGATCAAGGGCTATACCTGGATGAGTGACATCAACGTTCAGTACTGCCTGCTTCCGGTTTGGTTCATGACCGTTGAGTTCGACGGCACCAAATATCAGTTTGCCGTAAACGGCCAGACGGGCGAAGCCGCAGGGCGTGTCCCTACATCCCGTATCTCCGATACTCTCGACAGACTGGCATTCCGCATGAGAAGCTTGTGGATCCTCATTCCGGGCGTGTTGGTATTCCTGTGTGCGATAATAGGTGGCATACTCTTCTCAATGAACGATAGACATGTACAGCCGTTCATTGCTTTCGTTCTTATCGGATTCCAATTCCTGACACTTGCCTGGATGTTCCTGGCGATACTCGTTAAGGCCGGGGTATTCCAAAAACTGTTCAAGAGGAACAGGACCGCATATGAGATCAACGATTACGATGCCGATCCGGGACTTGACGCATATTTTGATTCAAGGCGCCACTCTGATATCAAGGTGGACGAGAAGTTCCTCCGCCATATAGTAAAGATCACCGACGAGAACGGAAACGTCATCGACGAACATTCGGTCGAAGTGTGATATATATACGGCGGTGAATGTTTATGTCAGCTGCATCAGTTTGCACTGATCAAGGCCGTAACTCCAGAACTCTTCTCTCGGAAGATGCTTGATATTGCTTATCAGGCTGCAGTTCATCGCGCCGTGACCGACTATCAGGATATCCTTGCCTTCTTCCAGCTTGGGGTAGACGAGTTCATCCAGGAAAGACGCCGTTCTGGCGTTCAGTTCCTCGAAAGTCTCGGCACCGCCCACGGACTCCTTGTATGAAGCGGGATCTTTGAACAACACGTTGATGGGGCAGTCCGGGATCTTGAAACTGTGTTCGATCCCTTCGTAGTCTCCGAAACACATTTCGAGAAGCCTGTTGTCTGTCACGATGGGCACATTCCTGCCTTCGAGCACCAGCCTGGCAGTCTCCGTGGCTCTTACGAGCGGAGAAGAATAACATATATCGAAATGCGTATCGATATACTCGTCATGTGCGGCCCTCGCCATCGCGCGGCCTTCTTCGTTCAGGGGAATATCGGTGCGTCCCTGCAGTTTGTGACGGAGATTCCAATCCGTTCTTCCGTGTCTCATAAGATAAAGCATGGGGATATTATATCCTACGGGCAGGATTCGTAAATTACTTTCTTTGCAACAGCATATGCTCGGTTTATAATATAAATAATATTTTCGAAATTATGGGCGGTAGTAGAATGAAAAAAAGAACGATCCTGTTGGTTGGCGACGGAAACAACGATCTTCTCGATATCAAGGCTCTTTTGGAAGATGAGTTCAATATTGCGTACTACTTTGTCGGTGAACGCAGATTTGAGCAGGTGAAGAACGAAGTAGGTTCCATGTCCGCTGCCATCCTCTCGGTTACCGAAGCTGCATCCGAAGATTATAATCTCTTTGAATGGATCGCCAGCGACAGCATGATCGCCGGAGTCCCTCTGTTTGTATATTGCAAGAATGAAGAAGAATTCAAGTTATCTGAAAAGTGTATCGAACTGGGCGCTGTAGATGCCATTGTTCCGCCCATAGGAAAGTTCCATCTTATCCACCGCATCGAGAACGGCATAAAACTAAAAGAATCGCTTACTTTCCTTAAGATCGAGCAGATGCTCAAAGTGCTGCCTTCCAACATCTACCTTAAGGATGAGAAGGGCCGTTATGTATTTGCCACACATTACTGGCATCACCTTGATCATTCAGACGATCCTGACTGGACCATCAGAGGCAAGACCGATCTGGAGATACGTAAGGATAAGGCTAATGCGAGAAAGGCGCTTCAAAGCGACCTTCAGCTGATAGCGACAGGCGTCGGAACGAGGTATGTGATCGAAGAGAAGGCTGACGGCATCAGCGATTTCCTCGAGATCATCAAAGAACCCGTCAAAGATGCGGAAGGTCATGTCACCGGAATCATCGCCATTATCAATGATGTTTCCGAGACTGTCCGGATGAGAAAGCAGATAGAAGAGCTTTCCATCAGGGATGTCATGACCGGTCTGCGTAATAAGCGCGGATATGAACTCGAGGTCGAGCGTATAGAAGCGGATTACAAAGAAAACGGTAATCCGTACGGCGTGATCATGATCGACATGAACGACTTAAAGAAGATCAACGATACATACGGCCACGAGCATGGTAACGAAGCCATCATCCGTCTTGCAAATCTTATCTGCGATATCTTTATGCACTCGCCTGTCTTCAGGATCGGAGGCGATGAGTTCGTCGTGATACTTGAGAAGAATTCTTTCGAGGAGAGGGAAGGACTTGTTACCGATTTCCTTGAAGCAAACGATGCCTTGAGGAATGATGCTTCCCTGAACGAGTGGGAGAGAGTATCGGCGGCGCTCGGAATGGCTGTCTTTGATCCTGAGAAGGACAAATCTTTCCAGGATGTCTTCAAGCGCGCTGACAGTGCGATGTACGAACACAAAAAGAAGATCAAGTCAGAAAAGGGCTAAGCCATGTTTATCAACAAACTGAACCAGCTGTATAAACCTGCCAGGCTCTTATACTATGTTGCTGCGTCAGAAGAAGATATCATCGCTTTCTCGAAAGGCATAATTCCAGATAAGATAAACTCATATTCCGGTTCGTTTGGCTCGTATGACTATCCCGGAGTATTCTTCATCAAGTCTTTGGATACTCCCGTAATCGGCATTGAGTTCAGGGCAGATGATGACAGGATCAAGTATCCCGAGGATCTTGATTCGATAAAGCTTGAAGGTTCATTCTTCTTCTCGGGCGAACTGGATGATGAAATCTCTATCAGCCGTGAAGACATCACCGATATGTTCATGCGTGTCGCAGGAGACGATGATGCGCACAGGGTCTACAGCGACCTTTCCATCAAGCCGGAATCGGAAGTGATATCTGTCTTTTACTACGCGAAAAAGTTCCGCATCCTCTACGAGTGCTCGTTGGACGGCGAGGTGGCAGAGAACATCATAAAAGACGACGTAGAGAAGTTCGATAAGTCATTCCTTTACAAGATGGCTTTCTTTGAACCGATTACCGGACACTATAACTGGAATCATCTGGTATCCTTCCTTGAGATGCCGACTGACAGCGGCATAAGCGACTATGCGTTCGTGCATTTCGATATCAAGAGGTTCCGCGTGATCAACGAGGTGTATGGGCACACCGTAGGCAACAAGGTGCTGTGCAAGGTGGTCGAGGCCATGAACAATGCGAACTTTGTATATGCGAGTGCGAGGTGCCACAACGACAATTTCGCGATGATGATAAAGGACATGCCGGAAGAAGAGACGGTGAGAGTCTTAGGTGAGTTTTTTGAGTCGCTGTCACGCCTTGAAGAGGACCCGAACTACAGGATCTACTACAGGTGCGGAGTGGTCCCGATGCAGAAGACGATCCTTGCGGGCAACCGTGTGGCTGATGCTGCCAAGATGGCGCAGGCACTTGGCACCGAATACGACAAGACTGAGATAACCATATATACCGACAAGATGTACGACGATATCACCTGGGGCAATTTCATCAAGGCCTATGTGGATACAGCCATAGCAAATGACGAGTTCCTCGTATATCTCCAGCCTAAGTTCGATATCCGCGTGGATGCGATCGAAGGTGCGGAGGCCCTGATAAGATGGAACTATAAGGGTAAGGAGTTCCTGTCGCCCGGAAGGTTCATACCGTACTTTGAGAAGGACGGTTCGATCGGCAAGATAGACGACATCGTTCTCGACAAGGTTTGTGCAAGACTTGCATGCTGGAAGGAAGAGGGAAAGCCCCTTTATCCGGTATCGGTCAACCTGTCGCGCCAGAGGCTCTACGATGTGAACCTGATAGACCATCTGGTCGGCATCGTCGACAAGTACGGCGTTGATCACGGTCTTATCGATTTTGAACTTACCGAGAGTGCGACATACGACAACAAAGAACACATGTTAAGTGTCCTGGAAGAACTTCGTGCGAGAGGCTTCAAGATCTCGATGGATGACTTCGGAACGGGTTATTCGTCGCTGTCGCTTCTTACCGAGATGCCGCTCGATACTCTTAAGATAGACAAGAGTTTCGTCGACAAACTCTGCACGGATGACGAGCGCGTGGAAGACATCGTTGTCATCAAGCTCATCATCACACTTGCAAGAGATCTCGGCTTTACATGTCTTGCCGAGGGTGCCGAGAGCAAAGAGCAGGTTGATCGTCTGCGCTCACTTGGGTGTGATCTTGTGCAGGGGTATTACTACAGCAAACCGATCGCGATGGAAGAGTTTGAATCCAGATATCTGTAACGGAGGACAGAACATGAACAACACCTTTAAGAGTGCCGTTACAACAGTTCTTATCTTTTCGCTGATGCTGTGTTTATGTGCCTGTCCTGCGAAACCGCCGCGCATGAAGAGCCTTATCACGGATGTCGTCGAGATAAAAGAGAATACATACGAATGCCGGTTCAAGGAACAGACATTCAAGTTCATGATCTTCCTTCCTGAGAATAAAAACGATGATACACCGCTCATACTCATGCTTCCGGGCCTGGGCAACAACAGTTCCGCATTCAAACTGCAGACGAAGATGGATGAGACAGCGTGCCCCAGAGGATACGCGGTCTGCTATGTCCAGCCTGCTCAGGGCATGGGTGCCAAAGGCTGGGACTGCGGTCTTATGGATCCGCAGGATGTCGACAGCCTGGAATACCTCATCAATCTCGTTATCTACCTTCAGGACACATACCGTCTGTCTGAGACGAAAGCTTTCGCAGCGGGCTTTTCTAACGGCGGTTTCATGATACACAGGCTCGCCATGGAAGGATCAACTACGTTCCTTGCAGTGGCATCTGTTGCCGGCATGATGACCTCAAATGTGTGGGACAATCGCCGGGCGAAGCAGAAGATTGGCGTTCTCGAGATCTACGGCACGAAAGACAACGTAGTACCGCAGAATGGTAACGGCACGGCTGCGGCATCGCCGTATCCCGCGATAGAGGAAGTAATGGATTACTGGGCATCTGCAAACGATCTGGATTCTTCGAGCGTGGAGGCTCTGTCTGACAAAGCTGAACTCACCAAATATACAGCGCTCTTCTCCAAGACACAGGTCTGGTCCGTCAAGATCGACGGCGGAGCTCACGAGTGGCCGGAAGAGGATATCGCCGGGTTCAATACGAACGAATTGATACTCGATTATTTTGATATGTTTTGCTAATAATAAAGATATCTTCAAATAAAACTGCAAGGAGGCCAAATCATGATTCACCGGGATACTGATATGTTCAGACGCGCGGTTACTGTTGCACTTATTTTCTCGCTTGTGCTGGGCCTGTGCTCGTGCACACAGAGCAAGCCGCGCCCGCAGAGTCTTATTACTGATGTTGTCGAGACAGATGATAACACGTACGAGTGTCAGTTTAAGGACAAGAGATTCAGGTTCATGCTGTATCTCCCGGAGAAGACTGACTCTAATACTCCGCTCATACTGATGCTTTGCGGTTTGGGCCAGAACAGTCCCGGATTCAGGAAAAAGACACACATGGATGAGACGGCCTGCCCGAGAGGATATGCGGTTTGCTATGTTCAGCCGGGGAAGGGAACTGCCGGCAAAGGCTGGGACTGCGGCCTTTATGATCCGATCGGAGTAGACAGCCTGGACTATCTCGTTAATCTCGTGATCTACCTTCAGGACGAATACGGCCTGTCGCAGACGAAGGCTTTCGCGGCAGGGTTCTCGAACGGCGGGTTCATGATACACAGGATCGCGATGGAAGCTCCCGATACGTTCCTGGCAGTCGCATCCGTGGCGGGCATGATGACCACCAAGGTGTGGGATGAG
>JAILMZ010000151.1 GCA_024692105.1 Saccharofermentans sp. | reverse complement strand
CGTTACTATCGAGACCCGCGACCTTGATAAGTCCGCTAAGGAAGGCGGCTGCGGCGAGTGCCAGACATCTTGCCAGTCAGCTTGCAAGACATCCTGCGGAGTTGCAAATCAGGCTTGCGAGAAGCTTTCAAAATAAGCTTAGGTAATTAAGAGATTAAGGGTCTCATCAAGTGTGAGGCCTTTTTTTATGTAATACGGTTGGTGATTTATGATCCATTGCTATCAGTTTGACGGACTTAACATAGTGCTTGATTGTCACTCGGGCTCGATCCACATGGTCGATCCCGTGGCTTATGACATGATCAGGTGGTATGAGACCGAGCCTGCAGAAGATGTCATCGCCAAGGCGATGGAAGCACACGGAATATCCCGCAGCGATGCGGAGGAATGCCTCAGCGACATCGACTCTCTCCGTGATGCCGGCAAACTGTATGCACCGGACAAATTCGAGAACCTCGCAAGGGATTTCACCAAAAGGAATTTCACTCTTAAGGCTCTGTGCCTGCATGTCGCGCACACATGCAACCTGAACTGCTCTTACTGCTTTGCAAGCCAGGGTAAGTACCACGGCGAGCGTGCGATCATGAGCTATGAGGTAGGTAAGCGCGCGATAGATTTCCTTATCGAGAATTCCGGCTATCACCACAATCTGGACATCGACTTCTTCGGCGGAGAGCCGCTCATGAACTGGGATGTCGTAAAAAGGCTCACGGAATACGGCAGAGAGCAGGAGAAGATCCATAACAAGAACATCAGGTTCACCCTCACGACAAACGGCGTACTGCTGGATGATGAGGTAACGGAGTTCGCCAATAAGGAATTCCACAACGTCGTCCTCTCCCTCGACGGACGCAAAGAAGTAAACGACAGGTTCAGGGTAGACTACGCAGGCAACGGCTCTTACGATAAGATCGTGCCCAACTTCCAGAGGTTCGTTGCGAAACGCGGAGACAAAAGTTACTACATCCGCGGAACATACACGCACCACAACCCCGATTTCCTTAATGACATCAAGCATTATCTCGACCTGGGATTTAATGAGCTTTCAATGGAGCCGGTCGTAACCGACCCGTCTTCCCCTTCTGCACTTACCGAAGAGGATCTGCCAGTTATCTTCGAGCAGTACGACGAGCTCGCAAGGCTCATGGTACAGAGACATAAGGAAGGACGTCCATTCACTTTTTATCACTACATGCTCGATCTCACATGCGGTCCCTGCATCTACAAGAGAGTTGCAGGATGCGGCTCCGGCACGGAGTATCTTGCGGTGACACCCTGGGGAGACCTCTATCCATGCCACCAGTTCGTAGGCGATGACAAGTACAAGATGGGAGACATCTACGAAGGCGTTACCAACACAGACATGAGATCGCATTTCGCTTCGTGCAACGCATACAGCAGACCCGAGTGCAAGGATTGCTGGGCAAAGCTTTATTGCTCCGGCGGGTGCGCAGCCAACGCTTACCACGCGACCGGAGATATCCTGGGTGTATACGATTACGGCTGCAAACTGTTCTGCAAGCGCATCGAATGCGCGATCGCAGTCAAACTGCTGACCTCGGGACTGCAAAGACCGGGAGAAGAATAAGCAATAAAAAAGGCCTTTGTTAAGGCCTTAATTTTTTAGTTGATCGATGCCTTGCTCAGGATACTGTCGAAATCACCTGCACCGGCGTTCGACGGACGGGTCAACGATATGCTGTAGATGGCATTATTGTCAACATCGTAAGCAAATATACCTTCAACGACCAGTGCATTTCCCGTATTGGATACTGCATTTGAATAGAACTTAATAGCCGGCATGCCCAGCCATTCGGTCTTGGTATTGGTAACTATAGTGTACTCGTTGACTTCCGGAATCGATTTAAGGCAGGAGTCGGCATATCTTACGCATTCCTTGTCAAAAGTCGAACTGTCATACAGACTGCCCAGGCTTGAACTGAATCTCAGTACCGAAGAATCCTCAAATCCGTTCCTTGAAGTGAATATGGCAGAATCAGCACCATTCTTGCTGCTCTGCGTATAACCGTTGGGGAGATCGTATGTAATCCTTCTGAGCGTAACTTTCTTGCCGCCACAGCCCGCAAGAAGAACAAGTGTGAGCATCATTACCAATATTACTGATGCTGCTTTCCCTCTGCTTCTCATACGACCGTCCTCCACAAACGTATTTATAATCATTTTATTTTAATATTGTCACGGCGATTATTCAATCACAAATAACGAATTGGTAACACAACCTGATCGGTTATTCCAACTCGAATGCACCGGTATAGAGCTGGTAGTATGTGCCCTTCTCGGCAATGAGCTGCTCATGCGAACCGCGCTCAATGATCTTGCCGTGATCCAATACCATGATGACATCGGAGTTCATTACCGTCGACAGTCTGTGCGCGATAACGAATACCGTGCGGCCTTCCATGAGCTTGTCCATGCCGCGCTGAACGATCGCCTCGGTACGCGTATCGATCGAAGAAGTCGCCTCATCGAGGATCATGACAGGCGGATTTGCAACAGCCGCTCTCGCGATTGCGATAAGCTGTCTCTGGCCCTGCGAGAGGTTCGAACCGTTGTTCGTCAGTTCGGTATCGTATCCTTCCGGCAGTCTCTCGATGAAATCGGCAGCGCCTGCAAGCCTTGCAGCCTCGCGGCATTCCTCATCGGTCGCACTGAGCCTTCCGTATCTGATATTCTCCATAACGCTGCCCGTAAACAGGTTTGTCTCCTGAAGAACGAGACCCAGCGACTTTCTTAAGTCCCTCTTCTTTATCTTGTTTACGTTGATACCGTCATATCTGATCTTACCGTCGGCAATATCGTAGAAACGGTTGATGAGGTTGGTGATCGTCGTCTTGCCCGCACCCGTGGCGCCTACAAAGGCAACCTTTTGACCCGGCTCTGCAAATACGGACACGTCGAAAAGGACCTGCTTGCCGGGGATATACTCGAAATCAACATCCGTAAGCCTTACGTCGCCCTTGAGCTCCGTATAGGTAATGGTGCCGTCTGCCTGGTGGGGATGCTTCCATGCCCAATGACCGGTGGTGTGGTCAGTCTCAGTGATGGTGCCGTCTTCAGCGACATCACATGTTACGAGGGTTACATATCCGTCGTCGGTCTCGGGTTCCCTGTCGATAAGATCAAAGATCCTCTGTGCGCCGGCGCCTGCCATGACGATGGCATTCATCTGCATGGTGAGCTGGTTCATATTGCCCATGAACTGCTTGCTCATGTTAAGGAACGGAACCATGATATCGATGCCGAAAGCAAGACCGGATATCGAAAGATTCGGGAATCCGAAGAACATCATGACGCCGCCCAGCGAAGCGATGAGAACGTAAACGATGTTTCCGATATTGTTGATGACCGGAGCTAAGACATTCGCGTACATGTTAGCCTTGCCGCTGTCGGATGTAAGGCCGTCGTTGAGAACATCGAACTGCTCTATGGCCTGGGGTTCGTGATTGAAGACCTTGACGACCTTCTGGCCGTTCATCATCTCCTGGACGAAACCTTCCGTGGAAGCGACTGCTTTCTGCTGGCGCATGAAGTATTTCGAAGAGCCTGCTCCTACCCTGCCCGTGATGAAGGCCATGAGGACTATGCCGAGGCAGAGTATGAGAGTCAGCCATACGCTGTAATAGAGCATGATGAAGAATACCGACAGCACAACGACGCCGGCGCGGATCATCGTCGGGAACGCCATGGATACGAACTGCCTTAATGTGTCGATATCGTTCGTATAGTGGCTCATGATGTCGCCGTGCTTGTGCGAGTCAAAGTACCTCAGAGGGAGTGTCTGCATCTTGGAGAACATATCTTCCCTCATCTTGGCAAGGAACTTCTGTGTCATGTATGCGAGGACCTGCGACTGAACGATGCTCAATGTAAGAGCAAGAGCATACAAGCAGATCAAAGGAATGATATAGTGCAGGATCTGGGGCTTGGCAGCTTCCCAGTCGCCTGTCAGATAAGCACCTTCTATTACCTTGAGGACCTTCTGCTGGAATACGGCCGGGACCGCAGCAGTAAATGCGCTTACAAGGATGCATACGCCTACGAGCGGAGCAAGCTTGGGGAAGGTCTTAAAGTACAGTTTCATTACCCTCTTGAGGCTGTCTACGGAAGCGATGACATCGCCCATCGAAGCAGGACCCTTGCGTCTGCCTGATCCCTGGGGAGCCTTAGCTGGCTTTACATTGGACTTATTCTCAGTCATTGCCATCGTCCCCCTTTGTCTGTTCTTCGTATATCTCGCGATAGATATCGCATCTTTCCATGAGCTCAGTATGAGTTCCCTTATCTGCGATCTTACCGTTGTCCATGATGACTATCATGTCGCAGTCCATGACGGAAGCCACACGCTGCGCGATGATGATCTTCGTCGTCTCGGGGATATACTCGCGGAATCCCTTGCGGATAAGCGCATCGGTCCTTGTATCAACGGCTGATGTCGAATCGTCCAGGATCAGGATCTTCGGCTTCTTGAGAAGGGCACGCGCGATGCACAGACGCTGTTTCTGTCCGCCTGATACGTTCGTTCCGCCCTGCTCTATATATGTGTCATAACCTTCAGGCATCTGTGAGATGAACTCGTCTGCCTGAGCGATCTTGCATGCGGCTATGATCTCGTCGTCTGAAGCATTCTCATTACCCCACTTGAGGTTGTCCCTGATGGTGCCGGAGAACAGTTCGTTCTTCTGAAGCACGACAGACACTGCATCTCTCAGTGTCTTCACATCATATTTTTTTACGTTAATGCCTCCTACTTTGAGCTCGCCGTCAGTAACGTCGTAGAGCCTGGGGATGAGCTGGATGAGAGTCGTCTTGGAAGAGCCCGTTCCTCCGAGTATTCCGACTGTCATGCCGCTGTCGATGTGAAGGTCTATATCAAAGAGTGCATCGCGCGAAGCATTCTCGGAATACTTGAATGCAACATCCCTGAACTCTATTGAACCGTCGATAACTTCCATTACGGGGTTCTCGGGATTGGTGATGGAAGGCTCTTCTTTGAGGACCTCTCTGATACGCTTTACCGATTCGAGCGACATTGTCAGCATGACATAGATCATGGAGATCATCATGAGTGACATCAGGATCATCGCGCCGTAAGTCAGCATCGCGGAGATCTGACCGACGTCGATATCCTGACCCTTGCTGCCTATTACGATCTGGGCACCTACATAAAGGATAAATGCCGTATCGAAGTACATGCAAAGCTCGATCAAAGGTCCGTTAAGGCTTACGATCCTCTCAGCCTTGGTGAATTCACGCCTGATGCCGTCTGATGCCTTGGTGAACTTCTCCGTCTCGTACTGCTCTCTCGCGAAACCCTTAACCACACGCATGCCGCGGACGTTCTCTTCTATGGACTCGTTCATGCGGTCGTACTTTTTGAACACCGCACGGAACGCAGGCATCGCGAACTTACCTATCATGATGAGTCCGAAAGCCATTACCGGGACGACGATGACAAATGCCGTTGCCAGTTCTGCACTCATCCTGAAAGCCATGACTATCGTGAATACAAGCATGAAGGGCGACCTTATTGCCGTCCTGATGAGCATCATGTATGAATTCTGAACATTGGTGATATCCGTTGTCATCCTCGTTACCAGGGACGAGGTGGAGAACTTATCGATATTGCTGAAGGAAAAGCTCTGGACTTTCCTGAATATGTCATGTCTCAGAGCGCCAGCCAGATTAGCGGAAGCCTTGGCGGCGAAGTTGCCGGCAAGAGAGCCGCAGAGCAGCGATACTACGGCTGCTATGGCCATCTGTCCGCCGGTGCTGAGGGTTGTTTCCAGAGGCACGCCGTCCTTTATGCCGTTGACCATGCCTGACGTGATGTTTGGGATGAGGACCTCAAGGATTACCTCACCTGTTATGAATAGAATAGTCAGAAGCGTGTTGACTATGATCGTCTTTTTTCTTTCCTGCATCTATACCCTCCGATACCTTAACAATTTTAGGCAGGAGTATTTTTTTAGTCAATCGCGCTAATAAGAATAATATAGGTTTTTTTAAGTATTCTTTGTCCGATTTTTCGTAATCTTGCCGAATACCGCATATCCTGCGCAGATAAGGATGCCGGCTATTGTCATGCAAAGGCCCGCACCGGCGCCCGGAGTTACATAATGAAGTTCGACATTGTGCGTGCCTGCCGGGACCACTATGCCCATGTACATTGTGTTTGCACGGTATATCGTGACCTGCTCGCCGTCCAATGTTGCGCTCCAGCCCTCCGAATACGGTATGGACAGGAACAACACCTTGTCTTCGGATACCGTTATCTCGCCTGTTACAAGACAAGTGCCGGTGCCGCCGGAATGCAGATCTATGTTCTCCAGGACTTCTTCCTTTAATGCGGATACCTGAGAAGCATAACTATCCATGGGCTGGAACTGAACCGTTATCTCATCGAACGAATAGATGCCGACCTCGGGGAATGTCATCGTTATCATGCTCTTTGCGCTTTCCGAATATCCCATGTTGATAAGGAATCTGTCTCTTCCCGAATACCTGCTGTAACTCTTTGATTCCAGATATATCTCATGGTTATAAGGTGTCAGAGCATTGACTGTCACCATTATGAATTCAGGTTCGACATAATACTTGTCGAATTCCTGCATCTGCTTTTGTTCTTCCGCGGTAAGCGCATTCCAGTCGAACAGATCGGGATTGTTCTGATATATCCTGTACATCGTGGTTCCCGTGAAATTAAAGCCCTTGATATCCAGGTATGTCTCGCAT
>JAILMZ010000049.1 GCA_024692105.1 Saccharofermentans sp. | reverse complement strand
TTTCGCAGGCATCGACAAGTGCAAGTTCAAGAAGGCCATCGTACCCGGTGACACGGTAAGACTTGAGACAAAGATCACTGCCGTAAGAGGTCCCGTCGGCATCGGCGAGGGCATCGCTACGGTAGACGGCAAGGTCGCAGTCCAGACCATCCTCAAGTTCGCCATCCTTCAGTAAGCAAAGGCAACAGCGATGATAAAGAAAGTACTGATAGCAAACAGAGGAGAGATTGCGGTGCGCATCATAAGGGCGTGCCGTGAGATGGGCATCGAGACCGTCGCGGTATGTTCCGAGGCGGACAGGAATGCCCTGCATGCGATGCTCGCAGATCAGACGATCTGCATCGGCCCCGCACCTTCTTCAGAGAGCTATCTCAACATAGGAAGGATCATCTCCGCGACGATCACTTCCGGCGCCGATGCCATCCATCCGGGATTCGGTTTCCTTTCCGAGGACGCGAAATTCGCCCGCATCTGCGAGAGGTGCAACATCACTTTCATCGGACCGACATCCGACATGATCGCGGCATCCGGAAACAAGGCACAGGCAAAGAAGACCATGATGGACGCAGGCGTTCCGACCATCCCCGGAAGTGCGGAAGCCGTTACTTCCGTTAAGGACGGCCTTAAGCTTGCAGACATCGCGACATACCCCGTCATGATCAAGGCATCCCTTGGCGGCGGCGGAAAGGGCATGAGAGTCGCAAGGACAAAGGAGGCATTCGAGTCCGCTTTCCTGACGGCACAGTCGGAGGCAAAGAATGCTTTCGGTGATGATTCGATGTATATCGAGCATTACGTCGAGCACCCCAAGCACATCGAGGTGCAGATCCTTGCAGACAAATTCGGCAATGTCATCCATCTCGGAGAACGTGACTGTTCCATCCAGAGGAATCACCAGAAACTCATCGAGGAGACACCCTGCGAAGCACTGTCAGACGAACTGCGCAAGCAGATCTGCGAAGCAGCCGTAAAGGCAGCCAGGGCTGTTAACTATGAGAATGCGGGAACATGCGAATTCCTTCTCGAACCGAACGGTAAGTTCTATTTCATGGAGATGAACACAAGGATCCAGGTCGAGCATCCTATCACGGAATGGGTTACGGGAATAGACCTTATCAAGGAGCAGATCAGGATCGCTTCAGGAGAGAAGCTTGAGTACTCGCAGGATGACATTGAACTGAGCGGTCATTCGATCGAAGTCAGGATCAACGCAGAAGACCCCGACCATAAGTTCAGACCGTGCCCCGGCAAGATCGAATCAGTATATCTTCCCGGAGGTAAGGGAGTAAGAGTCGATTCGGCTGTCTACAGCGGACTCGAGATACCTCCGTACTACGATTCGATGCTTGCCAAATTATCGGTATGGGCACCCACAAGGGCAGAAGCCATCAAGAAGGCTCAGACCGCTCTTGGAGAAGTCATCATAACCGGCATCAAGAACAACGTGGATTACCAGTACGGCATACTCACGAACAAGGATTTTGTCGAAGGCAACACAGACATAGATTTCATCGAGAAACATTCCAGGAAATAAGCTATGGAACTCAGATACCTTTTTAAGAAAACACAGACTACTCAAGACCCCGAGACCAATAACGAGGAGCAGATCCCTTCCGCTCCCCAGGGACTTTTCCACAAGTGCGCAAGATGCGGAGAGACCATCTTCTCGGAAGAACTCCGCAAGGATCTTTTCGTGTGCCCTTCGTGCGGCAATTATTTCCGCATGTATGCAAGCACCAGGATCGCCATGATGGCGGATGAAGGCACTTTCGAGGAGTGGGATACTGACATTAAAGAGACCAATCCTCTCGGCACTCCCGGATACGAGGATAAGCTTGCCAAGCTTAGAGACAAGACCGGTCTTGATGAGGCTGTCGTAACGGGCAAGTGCGCCATTGACGGCTGCGAGGCTGCCATCGCGGTAATGGACTGCCGTTTCATGATGGCTTCCATGGGCGAAGTCGTCGGCGAGAAGATCACAAGAATGGTCGAGAAGGCAACTGAGCAGAAACTGCCCGTGATCATCTTCACCGCATCGGGCGGTGCCAGGATGCAGGAGGGAATCGTATCACTCATGCAGATGGCAAAGACATCGGCAGCCCTTAAGAGACATTCCGATGCAGGTCTCCTCTACATAACAGTCCTTACGGACCCTACCACCGGCGGAGTCACCGCAAGCTTTGCGATGTTGGGAGACATCATCCTCGCTGAGCCTGAAGCGCTCATCGGTTTTGCAGGCCCCAGGGTCATCGAGCAGACGATAGGCCAGAAGCTTCCCGCGGGCTTCCAACGCTCCGAGTATCTCAAGGAACACGGCTTTGTCGACGACATCGTCGCAAGAGCCGACATGAAAGATTACATCGGCCGCATCCTTGCCATGCACGAGAACAAGGGCGAGTTCAAGGCCGTTAAATACAAAGAGACCAAGATCCCGAAAAAAGCAGGCAAGCTTACGCCATGGGACAGGGTAATGATCTCGAGGGGTAAGGACAGACCTGTCGCGGAAGATTATATAGAAGATATCTTCCCGGATTTCATTGAATTCCACGGCGACCGTTACGTCAGGGATGACCAGGCCATCATGGGCGGCATCGCGACATTTGCCGGCCGCACCGTTACAGTTATTGCAGAGTCCAAGGGACACGACACGAAAGAGAACGTGGCAAGGAACTTCGGAATGCCGTCGCCTGACGGATACCGCAAGGCGCTCCGCCTCATGAGACAGGCAGAGAAATTCGGCCGTCCGGTAATTTGTTTCGTCGATACTCCCGGTGCATACTGCGGACTCGAGGCAGAGGAGAGAGGCCAGGGCGAAGCCATCGCGAGAAACCTCTACGAGATGTCTTCTCTTAAGGTCCCCGTACTGTCAGTCATCATCAGCGAGGCAGGCTCCGGCGGAGCGCTCGCACTCGCAGTATCCGATCAGATCTGGATGCTCGAGAATTCCATCTATGCGATCCTGTCACCCGAAGGTTATGCGTCTATCCTCTGGAAAGATTCCAAGAGGGCAAACGAAGCCGCTGCCGAGATGAAACTCACGGCAAAGGATATGCTCGATCTCGGAATAGTCGAGAAAGTCATCGACGAGCCTGAGGATCTGAAAGACGAGAATCTGGATGCAGTGACTTCGCGCATCAAGAACGGTCTGACGGAATTCATCAGGAATAATCTGGAATTCGACAGCAACGCCGTCTGCGAAGCAAGGTATCAGAGATACCGCAAGTTCGGAGCTTAACCGATCTTATCCCAACCGGCTTTAATTTTTGCCTTGATATCTGCCAACGGCATCAGTGCGCTGACGGCATCGTATTCCGTTACGCTGAGAGCGCCCGCTGCGGCTGCTATGTGCAGGCTGTCTTCGGGGGACTCACCGTGAAGTATTCCTGCAAGGAAACCAGCTATGCTCGTGTCACCCGCACCTGATGCGGACACGACTTTCTCCGTAACATACGATCTCTCGAAAAGATCCTTTCCGCCCCACTTCGCGGCATCTATCCCGGGAAGATCCTCTATGTCCGCAGTCCTCAGATAAAGACCCGGCACACCGCATTTGAGAAGGAGTATCCTGGTGCCCATTGCCATGCATTTGTCTGCAAGGGGCTTGATGTCCCTGTCAAGATCCAGGATGTCCGTAATGTCGTTCTTTCCGGCTTCAGCCTTGAGCGCATCGTATCTTTCGCGGTCCAGCATAAACAGGAGTTCTTCAAAACTCGGAACGAAGATATCTGTCAGGGGAAGGACCTTCTTGAGGATGGAAGGCCAGTCGGCCTGTCCTGCCTCGGATTCGGGATCCGCCATGGCCATATCGAGAGACGTTATGCATCCGGCGGCTTTTGCTTTCGCCATGACCTTTACCAGTTCATCCCCGCCGTCCCTGTACATGGTGCGCATGAGAGGCGGGTAGCCGAAATGGAAGATCGCGGCATCTTCAAGATCTGCCTGCGGCACATCGTCAGAACAGAATGTGTGATTTGCTCCCGGATCGTGAAGGAATATCCTGTCAATGCCGGGGATGGCAAGCACGACCGAATAGGCAGTCTCTTCACCGGGCGCGCGGATCATGCTGTCCTTGACGCCGTATCCCGCCATGATCCCTGACAGTGTATCGCCAAACTGGTCGTCACCGATCCTGGCCATGAGGACGACATCCTCGCCCAATGCTTTGAGTGCTAACCCTGTGTTGGATACCGCACCGCCCGGGGAGATGGTCGCCTTGCCGGTCTCGATCAGTTTGCCCGGCCTTAAGAGCTGTCCGATGTCCGCGACACGTCCGCCGCGGAATTCCGGAGAGATATCGATGCATACGCATCCTGCCACGATCACTTTGGTTCTGTCCGGCATAGAAGACTCCTTTTTCCTAATGGTAACACTCCGGCGCACACGCCAAAATACATATCTTCCGGAAAATGGTGTATATTATCCGAAGTTATGTTTTATTCTGAATAGGAGAATCTGGAATGAGTGAATATGATTTCTTGATCGTCGGCGCGGGTCTCTATGGTGCGACTGTGGCAAGGCTTGCGACAGACAAGGGATACAAGTGCCTGGTAATCGACAGGCGTTCCCATATCGCCGGAAATGTATATACCGAGGACGTGAACGGCATCAATGTTCACAAGTACGGTGCACATATCTTCCACACCAGCAACAAAGAGGTGTGGGAATTCGCGAACAAGTTCGCTGACTTCAACAGATATACCAACATGGTGGTTGCAAACTACAAGGGCGAACTCTACTCCATGCCTTTCAACATGTATACCTTCAACAAGATGTGGGGCGTGGTAACACCTGCCGAGGCACAGGCAAAACTTGAAGAGCAGAGGGCTTTGGGCGCAGTGGCAGAGCCTAAGAATCTGGAAGAACAGGCAATCTCCCTGATCGGTCCCGACATCTACAACAAGCTGGTAAAAGGCTATACCGAGAAGCAGTGGGGAAGGAAAGCAACAGAGCTTCCTGCGTTCATCATCAAGAGACTTCCGGTAAGACTCACATACAACAATAATTACTTCAACGACAACTATCAGGGCATCCCGATCGGCGGATACACTGCATGGATCGAGAACATGCTGCAGGGCATCGAAGTAAGACTGAACACCGATTACCTCGAACAGAGAGATGACTTGGATAAGCTCGCATCAAAGATCATCTATACGGGAATGATCGACGAGTACTATAATTACTCCCTGGGCAATCTTGAATACAGGAGCCTCAGGTTCGAGACGGAAGAAATGCCGGACATAGACGACTACCAGGGCAACGCCGTCATCAATTACACTGATGCGGAGACCCCGTACACACGTGTCATCGAGCACAAGCATTTCGAGTTCTCGACATGCAAGGGCACGGTAGTAACAAGAGAATACCCCGCTGACTGGAAGATGGGCGACGAGCCTTACTATCCCGTCAACAACGAAAAGAACAATGGGCTCTATGCCAAATACAGGGAACTCGCTGACAGCGATCCCAAGGTATTCTTCGGAGGCAGGCTCGGCAAATACAAGTATAACGACATGGATGACACGATCGCTGATGCGGCCGAGGATTTCAGCAAGATAATCGGATAAGGAGCAAAAATGAAAAAGATTCAGAAGATCATCGCAGGTGCGGTTATGACTGCAATGCTTATGGCGCCTGCAGGAACAGTCCTGGCAGAAGAGACCGAACCGGACCTCGGCCTCGGCACAACGACCGAGACCACGGAGGAACAGACTTTCGAGACGATATACGGAAGCCAGATCGGCAATTACCTTGATCATCAATACACATTCGAAGGTGAAGCGATCCCGGTAAGCGAGTCGAATTTCTACTTCATCAACGCATTCCTCGAACTGAGCCAGTATGCATATTACGGACAGGCACCTTCGACTTCAGAAGGATATGTCGACCTGTCTGCGGAATTCGGCACGGATTATCCCACATACGGAGATTATCTGGTCGCATATGCGGAGAACACGATCGAGAGCACGATGATAGTCTGCAAGATGGCCAATGATGCAGGAGTCACCATAAGTGATGATTACGCCCAGGCAATAGATGACATGGTCGAGTCTCTTGCAGTAGACTACGCGGCTCCCCAGGGCATCACCCTGGACGAGTATCTTGCACTGTATTTCGGTGATTCAATGACGGAGGCTGCTTTCAGGGCAACACTTGAGGATTATTATCTCGCAGACACATTTTCAGAGGAGTACTGCAAGACATATGAATTCACTGATGAAGAGATGTACGTCCCGAACATCAGATATGCTCTGTTCTATGCACCTGCAGGATCTTCGGAAGACAGCCTTTCCCAGGCAGAGGCTGCTGCAAACGACCTGCTTTCACAGTGTGCTGATATCAATGATCTTCAGACAAAGGCACAGGAACTCAACACTGCAGGCACGGTAATGGAGACTAACGACATCCTTGTTCCGAAGGGACAGATGGTACCGTCTTTTGAGGAATGGGCATACGAGCCTCACGGTGTAGGAGATATGGATGTCATCAAGAGTGATGAGTACGGTTACTTCGTTGTCGGTTATCTCGGCCTGGCGCAGAGAAACCAGGACGATCTTGATACCATCGCACTTACCGCTCTCAGCAATGAGATAAGCGATGCGATCAATGCCGGAACATATCAGTTCGGAACGGATCAGCCTTATGACCCGGCAATGCCCGTGGATTCCGGCATTGTCTTTGATTCCGAAGGAAACGGAGAGATATCTCTCAACATTACAACGACACCCACACCGGCTGAGCAGGCCGCACCTGCTGCAGTTGACAGCTCCAATCCGATCCTTATCGTTCTTGCTATAGTCGGAGGCGTGGCAATAGTCGGCGTTATCGTCGTACTGGTCGTTAACATCGCCGGCGGCAACAAGAACGGCGGAAACGGCGCAGACGAACCTTCCAAGCCCGCAAAGAAGAAGGCAGAGCCGGAACCGGAAGAAGAACCGGAGACAGACGACGAAGAGTAAAAACGCAGGTATAAGCAGTAAACACCAGGCGGGGGCTGAAAGGCTCCCGCTTTTACTTTTATTTACTATTAGGCGTCGTCATGATAGAATTCTTAGGTTATAGTGCCGTTATTGGCTGTGTTTTTAGGAGAACTTATGGAAATTACAACAGACCTCGTTAAGTATCTGGAGGCACTGGGCAGGATAGAGCTCAGTCGGGAAGATGAGATAGTCACCCAGGAAAAGTTGAATGACATCCTGGGATACTTTGACAAGCTCTCGGAGCTTGATACGACAGGAGTGGAGCCTCTGAGCCACGCGTTCGGAAGGACCAATGTCGTAAGGGAAGACAGTGCGGTCAACGGAGACATGAGAGAGGACATCCTCTCCAACAGCCCCGAGACCAAGGACGGTACGATCCTCGTACCCAAGACATTTGAGTGACGGGGGCATGGCAATGGACAACAAAGATATCTTGAAGCTCTCCGCTCTCGAAATAGGAAGCAAGATCAAGGCAAAAGAGATCACATCCGTTCAGGCAACACAGGCTTTCCTGGATGCCATCGATTCTCTCGATGCCAAGTACAAGTCATACATAACCGTCTGCCGCGACTCCGCACTTTCCCGTGCGGCCGAAGTCGATGAACTCATCGCTTCCGGTAAGCTGACAGGCGACCTTGCCGGCGTTCCGGTCGCTGTCAAGGATAATATCTGCACAAAGGGCACGCTTACGACCTGCGCATCCAAGATGCTCAGCAATTTCGTTCCGCCCTACGATGCGACGGTCATCAGCAAGATCAATGCCGAGGGTATGGTCATCCTCGGTAAGACAAACATGGACGAGTTCGCGATGGGCTCGACGACGGAGACATCCTACTTCGGTCCCACTCTCAATCCCTGGGGCGAGAACAGGGTTCCTGGAGGTTCTTCCGGCGGATCCGCTGCCTGCGTTGCCGCAAGGCTTGCTCCGATCTCCCTCGGTTCCGATACCGGCGGATCGATCAGGCAGCCTGCTTCGTTCTGCGGCGTAACGGGACTTAAGCCCACATACGGCACCGTATCCAGATACGGTCTCGTCGCATTTGCTTCTTCGCTCGACCAGATAGGCCCGATCGGAAGAGACGCAGTTGACGTTGCTTCCCTGTATAACCTCATCTGCGGTGTTGACGAGAAGGATCAGTCTTCCACAGAGACAAAAAAGCTCGATCTGGACAAGGTAAGAAATTATTCCGTTGCAGGCAAGAAGATCGGCATCCCCGAAGAGTATTTCGGAGAGGGTATAGATCCTGAGGTCAAGGCCGCTGTTATGGATGCCGTAAAGGTTTTCGAGAGCGAGGGTGCCACCGTCGAGCGTTTCCCCATGCCCATCATGGATTACGCGATCCCGACATATTACATCATCGCCTGCGCAGAGGCGTGCTCGAACCTGTCGAGATATGACGGCATCAAGTACGGCTTCCGTCCCGAAGGAGTCGAGGATTTAGGCGAGCTTTACATCAAGTCGAGATCCGAAGGATTCGGCATGGAAGTCAAGAGAAGGATCATGATCGGAAACTTCGTGCTGTCCTCTGGTTATTACGATGCATACTACAACAAGGCGCTTCAGGTAAAGAACCTGATCTATCAGGCATTCAACGAAGCATTCTCCAAGTACGACGTTGTAATAGGACCTGTCGCTCCGACACCTGCACTCAAGGCGGGAGAGAGCCTGTCAGATCCTCTCAAGATGTACCTGGGCGATATCTGCACGGTACTCATCAACATCGTCGGTGTTCCCGCGGTATCCGTACCCTGCGGTTTCGCATCGGGACTTCCCGTTGGAATGCAGATCATCGGTAAGCACTATGACGAGGAGACCATCTTGGGTTTCGCCTCCGATTTCCAGCGCGCAACTGCTGACAAGGCTTACGAGCAGCAGTCGCCGGCGGCAGAGTGAAGGGAGGCAGGAAGATGAAAGAATATGAGATGGTGATAGGACTTGAAGTCCACTGCGAGCTTTCCACGGAATCAAAGATCTTCTGCGGATGCTCGACCAAGTTCGGCGGCGAGCCGAATACACACGTGTGCGAAGTCTGTTCCGGCATGCCGGGCACGCTTCCGACACTTAACAAGCAGGTAGTCGAGTACGCGATTAAGACCGGACTTGCACTTAACTGCGAGATCACGAGAAAGAACAAGTTCGACAGAAAGAACTATTTCTACCCCGACCTTCCAAAGGCATATCAGATATCGCAGCTCTACTTCCCGATCTGCAGGAACGGACATGTCGACATCAAGACTTCAGAGGGCACCAAGTCCATCGGCATCCACGAGATCCACATGGAAGAAGATGCCGGCAAGCTCGTGCATGACCCCGTTACGGGCATGACGATGGTCGACTTCAACAGGTGCGGCGTACCGCTCCTCGAGATCGTATCCGAGCCCGACTTCAGAAGTGCGGAGGAAGTAACCGCTTACCTGACCAAGCTCAGGGACACAATGCAGTACCTCGGAGTATCCGACTGCAAGATGCAGGAAGGCTCCATGAGAGCAGACGTCAACCTCTCGGTAAGACCTGTCGGCCAGAAGGAATTCGGCACAAGGACCGAGATGAAGAACATCGCAAGCTTCAAGGCTATCGAGCGTGCCATAGAGTATGAGCGCGACAGACAGATCGACCTCATCGAAGAAGGCGGCAAGGTCGTACAGGAGACAAGACGCTGGGACGATGAGAAGGAATACACATATGCGATGCGTTCCAAGGAGAATGCACAGGATTACAAGTATTTCCCTGATCCGGACCTCATGCCGATCGAGATCTCCGAAGAGCACCTCGAGCAGGTAAGATCCGAGCTGCCCGAGTTTGCAGACGCAAAGCGCGAGAGATATGTAAGCGAGATGGGCCTGCCCGAGTATGACGCCGAGATCATTACCGGTGCCACCACGCTCGTTAAGGTCTTCGAGACCGCATCCGAGATGACGGGAAGCCCCAAGGATGTATCCAACTGGATCATGACGGACCTCTTAAAGCTCTGCAAGGATGCGCATGTCGCAGTAGAGGACATGGAGTTCGACGGCAGGAACCTGGGTACGATCATCAACCTCGTTTCCGAGGGCAAGGTCAACCGCAAGACTGGAAGACAGGTCCTCGCGAAAGTTTTCGAGGAGAAGGTAGATCCCGAAGAGTACATCAAGGCCAACAACCTTGCGCAGGTATCTGACAGCTCCGCTATCGAGCCTGTCATAAGGGAAGTCCTCGCGGCAAACGAGAAGGCTGTAGCCGAGTACCTCGGAGGCTCCGAGAAGAACTTCCAGTTCCTTATCGGACAGTCCATGAGAGCCCTGAAAGGAAAAGCAGACCCTCAGATGGTAAGGACCACTCTGAAGATGCTGCTTGATCAGATGAGATAATGTTAAAGACTGTTATAGATCTTTTGGTAGTCTTCTTCTTCGTGCTCATCAACGCGTTCTTCTCCGGCACGGAGATGGCCGTGATATCGCTCAACGACGCGAAGATGCACAAGATGGCCGAGGACGGCAACAAGAAGGCCAAGAGGATCGTAAAGTTCATCGATAACCCCGGAAGCTTCCTTGCGACCATACAGGTCGGCGTGACACTGGCAGGATTCCTGTCATCGGCTTTTGCCGCGAATAATTTCGCGAGGGCGCTGGCAGTGTACTTCGATCCCGCAGGGCAGTACACATGGATGGAGACCCTCTGGACCGTAGTCATAACCGTGATACTGTCGTATTTCTCCCTTGTCCTGGGAGAACTCGTGCCGAAGCGCGTTGCTCAGA
>JAILMZ010000047.1 GCA_024692105.1 Saccharofermentans sp. | reverse complement strand
AGGATGGCGGGGTTCACGTTGGGCAGAGATGTGGGCACTTCGAAGTCGAAGAAAGGAATCTTCTTGGTCTCGGCCTTCAGGATGCTGCCATCGAGGATAGCGTCGATGATACCACGTGTGTCGGGGATGCTGATACGCTTGCCAGTGCCGTTCCAACCAGTGTTGACCAGATAAGCCTTGGCACCGCTCTTCTCCATGCGCTTCACGAGTTCCTCAGCATACTTTGTGGGGTGCAACTCCAGGAATGCCTGGCCGAAGCAAGCGCTGAAAGTAGGAGTGGGCTCGGTGATGCCGCGTTCTGTGCCGGCGAGCTTAGCGGTGAAGCCGCTGAGGAAGTAGTACTTCGTCTGCTCGGGGGTCAGGATGCTCACGGGAGGCAGTACGCCAAATGCATCGGCGCTGAGGAAGATAACGTTCTTGGCCTCGGGACCAGCGCTCTTGCCGTTCACCTTCTTCACGATCTTCTCGATGTGCTCGATAGGATAGCTGACGCGGGTGTTCTCGGTCACGCTCTTGTCTGCGAAGTCAATCTTGCCGTCCTTGTCCACAGTAACGTTCTCGAGGAGAGCGTCGCGCTTGATGGCGCCGTAGATGTCGGGCTCGTTCTCCTTGCTCAGGTTAATAACCTTTGCATAGCAGCCACCTTCGAGGTTGAAGACACCTTCGTCGTCCCATCCGTGCTCGTCGTCACCAATGAGCAAGCGCTTGGGGTCGGTGCTGAGGGTGGTCTTACCTGTACCAGAGAGGCCGAAGAAGATAGCGGTGTTCTTACCTTCCATGTCGGTATTAGCGGAGCAGTGCATGCTGGCGATACCCTGGAGGGGCAGATAGTAGTTCTGCATGGAGAACATACCCTTCTTCATCTCGCCGCCGTACCATGTGTTGATGATAACCTGCTCACGTGATGTGATGTTGAATGCAGCGCATGTCTCAGAGTTAAGTCCGAGCTCAGCGAAGTTCTCAACCTTAGCCTTGGAAGCGTTGTAAACAACGAAATCAGGCTCGAAAGAAGCGAGCTCTTCATCTGTAGGAACGATGAACATGTTCTTTACGAAGTGAGCCTGCCAAGCAACTTCCATGATGAAACGGATAGCCATTCTTGTATCCTTGTTTGCACCGCAGAAAGCATCAACTACGAAGAGTCTCTTGTTGCAGAGCTCCTTCTGAGCGATGTCCTTAACAACTGCCCATGTCTCTTCTGTCATAGGGTGGTTGTCGTTCTTGTACTCGTCAGTTGTCCACCAAACTGTATCCTTGGAGTTAGCGTCCATAACGATGTACTTATCTTTAGGGGAACGACCTGTAAAGATACCAGTCATAACGTTGATTGTGTCGAGCTCTGTGAGCTGACCAACTTCATAACCTGTAAGACCTTCTTTTGTCTCTTCCTCGAAAAGCATCTCGTAGGAAGGATTGTAGACGATCTCGGTTGTTCCGGTGATGCCGTACTTTGTTAAATCAATGTTTGCCATAGTTTTAACCTCTTTCCATAAAATTGACACATAGATTATAACCCGAAAGATTCGAAAATTATCATGATTTTTCGATACTAATTTGGAATCATTGGGGCAAATGTGCGTTTATGACACAGAAAAACCACAGCCATAGGCATAATGATTTTCATTTTGAGTTATCAGGGGGTAACTGGAGTATAAATGGTGGGGGCGGCGGGACTTGAACCCGCACGATTTAAGGTCGGCAGATTTTGAGTCTGCTGCGTCTGCCATTCCGCCACGCCCCCGTAAATGCAAGGTAATTATATTAGAGAGGTCCTTTTATGTCAATTTTGCCCGGACTCATTATTTCCGTTGATTTTGACCGGCATAAATAATACAATCATTAATGTACTTTAAGCGGTCCGGCGAGTCCGCAAGGCAGACAACATTATTAAGCATAATTGTAACTCCTTGCGTCTCGTATTATAGGCACAAGGAGTTTTTGTATGGAACTTGTTCAAAGTCATGTCCTTATGGATGAAGCAGCCATCAACCGCGCTCTTGTACGTATTTCACATGAGATAGTAGAGCATAACGGCGGTCTGGAGAATGTTGCTGTCATCGGTATCCAGAAGAGGGGAGTCCCGCTTGCAACACGCATCCGTAACACCCTGGAAGAGATCGAGGGTGTAAAGGTCCCGATGGGAATCCTTGATATCACTTTCTACCGTGACGATCTGTCGACGCTGAGCGCGCACCCTGTCGTACACGGCACTGATATCCCGTTCAATGTTAATGATAAGAAAATAATCCTTATAGATGATGTTCTCTTTACCGGCCGTACGACAAGGGCTGCAATAGAGAACATTTTCGATATGGGACGCCCCGAGAACATACAGCTTGCGATCCTCATCGACAGGGGACACAGACAGCTTCCGTTCCGTGCGGACTATGTCGGAAAGAACATCCCGACGTCTCTGTCGGAACATATAGATGTAGAAGTTAAAGAAGTGGACGGCCAGGACCGCGTGCTGCTTCTTAAGGAGGCTAATTAATGGGACTTAAGAGCAAAGACCTTCTCGGCATGAAGCAGCTGACCGCAGAAGAGATCATTGAGATATTGGACACGGCGAAAACAATGAAGCTGGTCATATCTTCCGGTAACAAGAAGACTTCGCACCTCCAGGGCAAGTCGGTAGTAACCCTCTTTTACGAGAACAGCACAAGAACAAGGCTCTCGTTCGAGCTCGCATCAAAATACATGGGCTCGGCATCCGCCAACATCACGACATCCGGAAGCTCGGTCAACAAGGGAGAATCGCTCCTGGATACCGCAAGAACTATAGACATGATGGGTACGGACATCATCATCATGCGCCACTCACAGTCAGGTGCGCCTCATTTCATCGCACCGCACCTCAAGGCTTCTGTCGTAAACGCAGGTGACGGTATGGACGAGCACCCCACTCAGGCATTGCTCGACATGCTTACCATGTATGAGCGTTTCGATACTTTTGAAGGCAAGAACATCGCAATATGCGGAGATATCTATCACAGCCGCGTAGTGCGTTCCAATGCGATAGGCCTGTCCAAGCTCGGTGCAAAGGTCAGCGTTTACGGTCCGC
Source organism: Saccharofermentans sp. (assembly GCA_024692105.1). Next base: position 26,240 of record JAILMZ010000047.1, on the reverse strand, counting down.
GCACGATGATGCCCGTTGGAATCGAGAAGATGGGCGTAAGAGTCTCTACAAGCGTTGCGGACTGCATAAAGGATGCGGACGCTGTCATGGGACTCAGGGTACAGCTCGAACGTCAGCAGAAGTCATTGTTCCCGTCCGTAGCTGAATACGCACATTTCTATGCGATCACGCCCGAGATGCTTGCACTTGCAAAGCCCGATGCATTCCTGATGCACCCGGGTCCGTGCAACCACGGCGTTGAACTTCCGACGGCGGTATATGACTGCGACCAGTCCGTGATCAATGAGCAGGTCACGAACGGTGTCGCCGTAAGAATGGCTGTACTCTATCTGCTCATGGCAAGGAGGAACAACCTGTGAAGACACTGATAAAGAATTGCAAAGTATTCGGCAAGCCCGATGCAGATAAGATCTATATTGACGGCGAGAAGTTTGCCGCACCTTTCAATGAGAAGGATGCTGATAAGGTAATAGACCTTAATGGTGCAACTGTAGTACCCGGTCTGGTCGATATGCACTGCCACCTTAGAGAACCCGGCTTTGAGTATAAGGAAACCATCGCCACGGGTACTGCAAGCGCAGCGAAGGGCGGCTATACAAGCATCTGCCCGATGCCAAACACCAAGCCTGTTGCTGATAATGCCGCAGTTATTAGCGGTATCCTCAAGAAAGCAAAGGAAGCAGGCAACTGCAGGGTTTATCCGATCGGAGCCGCTACAAAAGGTATCGACGGAGATCAGATCTCAGAGATGGGACTCATGAAGGAAGCAGGCATTGTTGCCGTATCCGATGACGGACATCCCATCAAGAATGCCGGAATCATGAGAAAGGTCATGGAGTATTCTTCAGACTTCGATCTTCCGGTACTTAACCACTGCGAAGACAAGTCACTTTCCGAAGGCGCAATGAACGAGGGTGACGTTTCCACCGAGATAGGTATCAGGGGAATCCCTACGGCTTCAGAGGATATCATGATCTCCAGAGACATCATTCTTTCCGAATACCTGAACATCCCCGTACACATCTGCCATGTCAGCACAAAAGACGGCGTAAGGATGATTAGAGAAGCTAAGGCAAGGGGAGTAAAGGTAACCTGCGAGACATGCCCGCATTATTTCACTCTTACGGACAAGTCCTGCGAGAACTACGATACTAACTTCAAGATGCATCCGCCGCTCAGAACTGAGGAGCACAGACTTGCCATCATCGAAGGCATCAAGGACGGAACGATCGATGTTATCGCCACAGATAATGCGCCTCACCACCAGGATGAGAAGGACTGTGAGTTCTCAGTTGCCCTTAACGGAATTCTGGGGTTTGAGACTGCGTTCGCTTTGGGGTACACTTATCTTGTAAAAACGGGTGATATTACTCTCGACAGACTTATCGATCTGATGTGCTATGCACCTTCAAAGATCTTAAGTCTCGGAAGAGGCAGCCTCGAAGAGGGAGCAGACGCTGACCTTGCCGCATTCGATCTCGACAACGAGTTCACTTACGACAAGAACACATCGCTTTCCAAATCAAGGAATACGCCTTTTGACGGCTGGAAATTATACGGCGAGACAATACTTACGATAATGGGAGGAAAGACGACTTATGAGAAACTTCAGTGATGCTTTGGTCAGAAAGATTGCCGAATTAGACAACCCCACGGTATTAGGACTTGATCCCAAGCTTGATTACATCCCGCAGTTCATCAAGGAACATGCTGAGTCTATCTTCCCGGATGAGCCTCTCAAGGCTACCGCAAAAGCTCTTTGGCTTTTCAATAAGGCTCTCATCGATGCAACCTGCGATATCATTCCCGCCATCAAGGTTCAGTATGCATATTATGAGATGTATGGTGCCGAAGCACTCAAGTCTCTTGCTCTTACGATTAGATATGCCCAGAAGAAAGGTATGCTCGTCATCGCTGATGCCAAGAGAAATGACATAGGTCCTTCAGCTGAAGCATATGCAAAGTCCATCATCGGAGCTACAGAGCTTCTTATGGATCAGAGATTCAAGGTCTATGGTGCTGACGCCGTTACAGTAAACGCATATCTCGGAATCGACGGTGTTAAGCCTTTCCTGGCTAATTGCAAGGAATATGGATGCGCCATCTTCTGCCTTGTAAAGACATCCAATCCTTCATCTGCCGATTTCCAGGAGCTTGAGCTTGCCGACGGCCGCAAAGTCTATGAGGCTGTTGCAGATAAGGTAAATGAATGGGGCATGGATTACATCGGAGAAGAAGGTTTCTCATGTGTAGGCGCAGTTGTTGGTGCCACATTCCCCGAAGAAGCAGTTGCAATAAGAAAGAGACTTCCCAACGCATTCATCCTTATCCCGGGTTACGGAGCACAGGGAGCAGGCGCTGATGAAGCTGTTGCATCTTTTACAGAAGACGGAAAGGGCGGTATCGTAAATGCTTCCAGAAGCCTCATGTGTGCCTGGACTAAGCGCGAAGACCTCAAGCCTGAGGATTTCGCACTGGCTACAAGAGATGAAGCTATCGATATGAGAGACAAGCTCAAGGCAGCTCTCATTAACCGTAAGTATATCTGAGGATAATGACACAAAAGAAAGAATACATTTGCAAGATAGTCTCTAAGGAGTTCCTTACTCCCGATACGGCTTATATAGGAATCGAATGTCCGGAGGCGGCTTCCCAGGCCGTCCCCGGTCAGTTTATTAACATATCCTGTTCCAAGTTTCTTAAGCGCCCTTTTGGCGTTGCTTCCGTTAGTGAAGACAAAAGGATACTTTATGTCGGCATCAAGGTCGTAGGAAAGGGTACAGAGGAATTATCAGGGTTAGAGCCCGGTGCGGAAGTGTCAATGCTCGCACCTCTCGGCAACGGTTTTGATCTGACAGGCTACGATTCGTTTATTCTGGTCAGCGGAGGAACCGGCGTGTTCCCGGTCAATTTCACTTATGAGACTTTAAAGGCGGCAGGCAAGAAGGTTACCGTTGTTCAGGGATTCAGAGATGCTTCCCAGGTCATATTAAGTGATCCTTCTTTCATCCTCACAACAGATGCAGGTGATGCCGGAATCAAGGGCACCTGTATCGCAGGTCTCGATACCATTGATCTTAACGAGAATCCTGGCAGCGTTGTGCTTTGTGTCGGTCCCAAGCCGATGATGAAGGCAACAGGTGAGTGGGCAACTGCGCACGGGCTGAAGTGTTTCGTGTCGATGGAGCAGAGGATGGGTTGCGGCGTTGGCATCTGCCTTTGCTGCATAGTTAAGACCAAAGCTGACAATGAAGATGGTTATTACAACAAGAGGTGCTGCAAGGACGGTCCCGTGTTTGATTATGCGGAGGTGATCTGGTGAGCGCCATTAACGTAAAAGTAGGAGATCTCGAACTTAAGAGCCCTTTGATATTGGCTTCAGGCACATGCAATTTCGGACATGAACTGTCCGAGTATTACGATCTGTCGATCCTTGGCGGAATATCTTCCAAGGGACTTACGATCAAGCCCAGAGCCGGCAACCCCGGCGTAAGGGTAGCTGAATGCAGGGCAGGTATGCTTAATTCAGTCGGTCTTCAGAACCCGGGCGTCGATTTCTTCCTGGAAAACGATCTGGATTACATGAACACTCTCGGCTGCAAGGTCATCGTCAACGTGGCAGGCCACAGTGAAGATGACTATGTCTCGATGGTAACCAAACTTGCACCATTCAAGGATAAGATCGATGCTCTTGAGATCAATCTGTCCTGCCCGAATGTAAAGTCCGGATGCATGTCCATCGGTACAGACCCGGTTGAAATCGAGAAGATCACATCACTTCTCAGGTCGCTCACGGATCTGCCTCTCTGGATCAAGTTGACACCTAATGTTACTGACATCAAGTCCTGCGCTCTTGCCGCACAGAAGGGCGGAGCTGATGCAGTCGTCCTCATCAACACAATGCTCGGAATGGCTGTTGACATAAGGACAAGACGTCCCGTGCTTACTAATAACACAGGCGGATATTCCGGTCCTGCGATAAAACCTGTAGCGGTCAGGATGGTATCAGAGTGCTACCGGGTACTGGATATTCCCATCATCGGTTGCGGCGGAATCGAGACTGCTGACGATGTACTTGAGTTCATGATCGCAGGCGCATCCGCTGTAGAGATCGGTACTGCAAGCCTTATTCATCCTGCATGCCCGGTCGATATAACCGCAGGACTTTGCAAGTACTGCGAAGACAATTCGATAGAACTTAAAGTACTTACCGGAACACTTCAGCTCTGGTAATAAGGGAGGATATATGACAAACAAGATAGTTCAGGCCCTGTTTGATACGAAAGCGATCAGGGTGGCACCCGCTGAGACCCCTTTCTGGTATACATCCGGAAGACTCGGACCTTTCTTCATAAATACGCATTTCCTGCTCGAAAACGAAGCAGCCGCAGGCGAAGTCTTAAAGAGGATAGAGACTGCCATCTCCAAGGACAAGCTTGAAGCTCCTGCTGAGATTTTCGACATGCTCCTTGCATATTACAACAAGAACGGCACCTTCAAGATGACAATGGATCTGCTTGCAGAGATGGCTTCAAAACTTGATTTTGATTACATCTCCGGCGGTGAGAGAAGAGATTTCTTCTTTTCCATGCTGCCTGCATATCTGCTCGGCAAGCCGCATCTGACTATCTATAAGGACATGACCTTTACTTACAACGAAGACCTGACAACTACAGGCGTTGTTCCTGCTGATCTTAAGGGCAAAAAAGCACTGCACATAGCAGATCTCGTTACAGAGGCATCTAGTTATGAGCGTGCCTGGATACCTGTTATCAGAGGTATCGGTTCAGAGATAACAGACACTCTTGCAGTAGTCGACAGAGACCAGGGAGGAAGAGAAGTTCTCAAGAACCTCGGCGTCGAGCTCCAGACAATAACCGTCATCGGCAAAGAGATTTTCGACGAAGCCGAAAAGAATGGTACTATAGATGCAGCGCAGAAAGAACTCGTTCTTAAGTTCCTCGCTTCGCCTGCCGATTATATGGATGAATTCATCGCTTCACACCCAGGATTTATCGATGAACAGATAGCGTTGGGCGGTAAGACTGCAGAACGCGCAAATCTCGCTATTGAGAAAGGATACGCAAAAAGATGAGTAAAGATCCCTATGCAAATCTCTATGAAGTAACTGAGGTACATGATCTAAGAGACGTTATCAAGAAACGTGTCAACGAATTCCCCGGTAACCCCGTATTCCTCGTAAAAGAGAAGAAGGGCGGAGAATACATTCCCATCTCGACCGAGAAGTATGACCACGATATCGATTCTCTCGGAACGTATTTCATGAATACCGTTCAAAAGGGCGCAAGGATCGCCATCTTCTCCGAGACAAGATACGAATGGTATGTAACATATCTCGCAACAACAAACGGTACCGGATGCATCGTTCCTCTCGATAAAGAGCTTCCCGTTGAAGACATCGAGAACATGCTCGAGAGGGCAGAGGTAGATATTCTGGTATTCTCCAAGTCAAAGAAGGACATCGTAGACAAGGTATACGGCAAGGTTGCATCCGTTAAGTACTATATCTGCATGGATGAGACTTCCGATGAGCGTTTCCTTTATTTCCACGACTGCATGAAGCAGGGTGAAGAGAAGCTCGCTGCAGGAGATAAGATCTTTACTGAAGCAACGATCGATCCTGAAGAGATGACGATCCTGCTGTTTACTTCAGGTACAACAGCCAAGTCCAAGGCAGTTATGCTCTGCCAGAGAAACATCTGCAAGAACCTTATGTCGATGTTCTCAATGCTCTATATCGACCGCAATGAGGTATGGCTCTCAGTGCTGCCTCTGCATCACACATATGAGTGCACCTGCGGCTTCTTGGGCCAGGTCTACAGAGGAACGACGGTTGCCATCTGCGAAGGTCTCAGATACATCTCACAGAACCTTCAGGAAGCAAAGCCTACGGCAATCCTCATGGTTCCCATCATGCTCGAACTCTTCTACAAGAAGATCATGAAGAACGTTAACAGCGATCCCAAGACTGCTGCAAAACTCAAGAAGGGAATCAAGCTTGCAAATACGCTTCACCTCAGCAATAAGATGAGAAAGAAGCTGTTCAAGCAGATCCACGATGTATTCGGCGGAAGGATGAGACTCATCATCTTAGGCGGCGCTCCCGTTAATCCTGAAGTTCTCCAATTCTTCCAGGACATCGGTTTCCTCTGCGTACAAGGTTACGGACTTACAGAGTGTGCTCCCATTCTCGCACTTAACCGTGATTGCGCATTTAAGAACAAAGCAGCAGGTCTGCCGCTTCCCGGATGCGACGTTAAGATCTTAAATCCTGACTCAGACGGCATCGGTGAGTTCATCTCAAAGGGTGACAATAATTTCCTCGGTTACTACAATGATCCCGAGAACACGGCCATCGCTCTCGATGAGGAAGGTTACTATCACACAGGTGACCTCGGATATATCGACGAGGACGGTTTCTGCATCATTACAGGCCGTAAGAAGAATGTTATAATTGCCAAGAACGGTAAGAACGTATTCCCGGAGGAGATCGAGTACCTTCTGTCACTTTCTCCTTTCGTCGCGGAATCAGTCGTCTCCGGCGTAGAAGACGAGGTTAAGAACGACATCGTTATTACCGCTACGATCTTCCCTGATCTTGAGGAAGTTAAAGCCAAGCTCGGCACAGAAGATGACCCTACGGAAGACCAGATAATGGAGATCCTGAAGCAGGTCGTAGCCGACACGAACGAAAGACTCGAGAACTACAAGAAGATCAAGAAGACAGTCCTCAGAATGACTGAATTCGAGAAGAATACGTCAAAGAAGATCAAGAGATATTAATTACGGGCTACAACCCATCATAAGACCTCTTGTCCGATTTGACCTCCGGATGAGAGGTTTTATATGTTAAGTGACAATGATGTTCAAAGAATATTAGACGTGGCAATGTCTACCACGGCTGATTTTGCCGAAGTGTTCCAGGAAGAGAAGAGCACCAAAACTGTCTCTCTTCTTAACGGAAGAGTTATCCGTGCAGGAACAGGATTTAATTCCGGTACGGGAATCAGGCTTCTTGCAGGTACCAACTGTGTATTTGTACATTCAAACGACAATGACATTGAATCACTTCTGAAACTTGCCAAAGAAGCATCACACGCCATCAAAGGCATCAGCAAAGGGGAGATGGCAGACATAATGCCCCTTGTTCACACATCAGCTGCGAACATCGACATCGATCCGATGAAGGTTGCAAAGAGCGATACCGTTGGATTCCTGCGCAATGCCTCCGAGCACGCGCTCGCATACAACGGTCTCATTACACAGGTCGCTGCAGGTTATGCAGCTACCGAAAGACTTGCCAGAGTAACCAACACCAGAGGCTTCAACAAAGAAGACAGCACAAAGCGCATCAGACTTTCGGTCGAAGCCATCGCGACAAAGGGCAACGAGAAGCAGACCGGAAGGATCGCTCCCGGAACCATGCGCGGTTATGAGTTCATCAATGAATATCCGCTTATCGAGAAGACTGAGGAGTGCTGTGAGACCGCAATGAGAATGGTAAATGCAGGCTATGCACCTTCAGGAAAGATGGCTGTCGTCCTGGGCAACGGTTTCGGTGGCGTTATTTTCCACGAAGCCTGCGGACATGCACTTGAATCCACTGCAGTAGGCATAAAGAACTCTTATTTTACCGATAAGCTCGGAGAGCAGATTGCATCTACGGTAGTCAGTGCCAGGGACAATGCCAAGATAAAAGGCGAATGGGGTTCTTACGAGACAGATGACGAAGGCAATGAATCCTCCGATCTTCTCCTTATTGAGAACGGTATACTCAAGAATTACCTGGTAGATGAACTCGGTGCCAGGAGAATGAACTGCAAGCCTACAGGCTGCTGCAGAAGACAGAATTATTCTTATGCACCTACATCAAGAATGAGCAACACATATATCTGCAACGGTGAATCTGATCCCAAAGACATCATCGCCAATACTGAATACGGTCTGTATTGTACGCAGATGGGCGGAGGTTCCGTAGATACTTCCACGGGAGACTTCAATTTCGCTGCTAACGAAGCCTTCATGATACGTGACGGCAAGATAGCCGAACCCGTAAGAGGCGCTACTCTCATCGGCAAAGGCCAGGAGATCCTTAAGAACATCGACATGGTCGGCAATGACCTCGAACTTGCTGCCGGCATGTGCGGTTCTGTATCAGGAAGCGTTCCCGTTACAGTCGGACAGCCTACCATAAGAGTCTCGTCGATACTTGTCGGCGGAAGAGATTCGGAATAAGGAGGTCTTACTGATGGATATCAAGATTGCAGAAGAATTCATGATGAAACTCATAGCCGAGGCTTCCAAATACGGATTTGAAGAATGCGAAGCAAGCTATTCTGATGACATATCAATGAGTGTGGAGATACTTAAAGGCGAGGTCTCCAGCTACGAACAGAGCACATCTCAGGGCGTATCGTTCAGAGGTCTCAAGAACGGCCAGATGGGTTACTGCGAGACATCAAAGTTCGATGACGATGCCGTAAAGTACATGCTCGAATCAGCCTCCGAGAACTGCGAAGTCCTCAATGATGAAGACAGGGAATTCATTTACTGCGACGAGAACAATAAAGATCTGTATTTCTCGCAAATCACCGAGGCTTTCGATAAGAACACATATAACAAGTTCGCAGAGCTCGGCCTCTCACTCGAGAAAAAGATCCTTGCACTGGATTCCAGGATTCAGGCCGTGGATTATCTGTCCATAGATTGTTCAAGAGGTCCGGTCCTTATCATCAATTCAAAGGGACTTCATTCATACCGTGATTCTGACGGCGTAAGCATATACGCAGGTTGCCGCGCGGTTGATTCTGACGGAAGCATCAAGAGCGGCGGACATTACTGGATCGGCAATGATATCGATAAGTTTGACATGGATGCATTCCTTGCAAAGCTTTCAGAGAACATCCTCGGCAAGATGGGCGCAAAGTCCTGCAATTCCGGTACTTATAAGACTGTTTTTACCAACGAAGCTTTCATGCAGTTCATGTCAGCATTCCTTTCCAACACTTTCGCTACCGTAATGCAGAAGGGATTGTCTCTTCTTGCAGGCCGCGAAGGCGAGCAGATAGCTTCTGAATGCCTGACTCTTAGGGATGTTCCGATGTATGAAGACGCTCTGACAAAGATTCCTTTCGACGACGAAGGCGTTCTTACCACAGAGAAGGCAATTATCGACAAGGGAGTTTTCGCGTCGGCCCTGTATAACCTTAAGAGCGCACACAAGGCGGAAAAGGCTTCTACCGGCAACGGTTTTAAGTCGGGCAGTACTATAGGAGTATCTCCAACGAACCTCGTCGTAACACCCGGCGAAAAGACTTTCGACGAACTGTGCGAAGAAGCAGGGGAGGGCATCATCCTTACGGATCTGTCCGGACTGCACGCCGGCGTTAATTCCATCAGCGGTGACTTCTCGCTGCTCTGCGAGGGCTACCTCATCGAGAACGGCAAGAAGGGAAGACCTGTTGAGCAGATCACTGCGGCAGGAAACTTTTATGAAATAATAAAGAATATTACTCTTGTGGGAAGTGATATAATTAATATTCCGGCAGGACAGGGCGAGTTCTTTACGCCGTCCGTGCTGGTAAGCGAAGTTAACATTTCAGGTGAGTCCTGATCTTATATAAAGGAGAGATAAGATGAGCAATTCAATCGACACGATCTGCCTTCACGGAGGCTACAAGCCCGGTAACGGCGAACCCAGACAGGTACCTATCTATCAGAGCACTACCTGGAAGTATGCCACTTCAGAAGACATGGGTAAGCTCTTTGACCTGGAGGCTTCCGGTTATTTCTATACAAGACTTCAGAATCCTACGAATGATTACGTAGCTTCCAAGCTTTGCGAGATGGAAGGCGGTGTTGCAGCAATGCTCACATGCTCCGGCCAGGCTGCAAACTTCTTCGCAGTATTCAACATCTGCGAGGCAGGCGACCACTTCATAGCATCTGCCAATATCTACGGCGGAACATATAATCTCTTCGGAGTTACTTTCAAGAAGATGGGCATCGAGTGCACATTCGTTGATCAGACTCTGCCTCTCGAAGAACTTCAGAAGTATATCAAGCCCAACACAAAGTGCGTATTTGGTGAGACAATCACAAATCCTACAGTTGATATCCTCGATATCGAGAAGTTCGCAACACTTGCACACAACAACGGCATCCCGCTCATCATGGACAACACGTTTGCAACACCCGTAAACTGCCGTCCTTTCGAATTCGGATGCGACATCGTCACACATTCGACCACGAAATACATTGACGGTCACGGTTCTTCCGTAGGCGGTGCAATCATCGACAGCGGCAACTTCGACTGGATGGCTCACGCCGAGAAGTTCCCCGGACTGTGCACACCTGACGAGTCCTACCACGGTCTTACATATGCAACGGCATTCGGCAAGGGTGCATACATCACAAAGGCTACTGCTCAGCTCATGAGAGACTTCGGTTCGATCCAGTCACCTCAGAACGCTTATTACATCCAGCTCGGTCTCGAGTCTCTCGCAGTACGTATGCCCAGAGCATGCGCTAATGCACAGAAGGTTGCAGAATTCCTTGCTTCCGATGACCGTATCGCATGGGTTAAGTATCCCGGACTTAAGACTGACAGCCAGTACGAGCTCGCTCAGAAGTATTGCCCGAAGGGAACATGCGGAGTTATGTGTTTCGGCGTGAAGGGAGGCCGTGAGGCTTCCATCAAGTTCATGGATTCACTCCAGTTCGCTACGATCGCTACACACGTTGCAGACTGCAAGACAATGCTCCTGCATCCCGCATCTCATACACACAGACAGCTCACGGACGAGCAGCTTGCCGAGGCAGGAATACCTGCTGACCTTATCCGTTTCAGCGTAGGTCTTGAAGATCCTGATGATATCATCGCTGATATCAAGCAGGCACTTGATAAGATTTCATAATTATAGATAAACACTTGCAGAAGGCTCTGATACAGAGCCTTCTGTTAAGTTTTACCTGATCTGTTTGGAGAGGAAGATTCGGTAAACACCATGGAAAATGAGACTTTTGAGACTAAAGTCGAAGTCGATCGCGTGTATGCGAAGCTTTTCGCGAAGGAAGCGGCACCGTTCGTATTTACGACTACGGCCCTGATGCTTACACAGGTCGTCGCGGCTGCGCTGTTCGTATTAACGCTGTACTTCTTTGTTTACGATATCGGAAATATATTCGTAAAGCTTTCTCCAATAGTAGGCGTTTTATTCATTGAACTTCTTTCTGTGTATCTGTACAGAGCAGTAGTAAAGAGGATAGAGAACAAGTTCCTCGGACTGCTGGAAAAACAGGATAATATCTTTTATACGCTCAAGATCGATAATGAGAAAACGATCATCGAGAACTCACAGACAGGAAAGCCGCTGGAGTTCAGCAACCGTACCATCAAGAAATACCATGAGACTGATAATTTTATAATCATTGAATCGGGCAGGAGCAAACTGTTCGGATTCTATAAAGAGCTTGATCCGGATCGTAAAGTAAAGAAACTTATCAGCAGACGCATTAGTAATAATATCTAATACATTTCACTTATTTTTGATATTTTGCTGATATAGTAATATACCTCCGCAATGTAGAATTGAACTAATTACTCAAGGAGGTGTATCTATATGGGCAAGATTATGAAGAAGATCCTATCCATAGCCGTTGCTTCAGCAGTGGCGCTTTCTTTCACAGGATTCCTGTCAATGGAAAGTAATGCCGATGGAGACTGCGGTTACAAGCTGTCAGGAATGGCACATGTACAGGATCAGGGTGACACGGCAGGAACATTTGATTCATCAACGGGTATTCTTACTCTCGGTACCCGTGGATTGAGCAGGAGAGTTGAAGCAATCTCAGTTAATATCGATGAAGCCCCCGAAGGATTAACCGGAGGTATCGAATACACAGTCCATGTCCAGGACAAAGGATGGCTTCAAATAGATGGTTATGATTGGTGGGCATGTGACGGTGAGATGATCGGCACCTCAGGTGAGTCAAAAAGACTTGAAGGCATGAGGATCATGCTCACAGGTGATCTTTATTATATGTATTCTGTCCAGTATCAGGTGCATATCCAGGATTATGGTGACGCACAAGGATTTGTAAAGGATGGAGCACTTGCAGGCACCACAGGTGAATCCAAGAGACTCGAAGAAGTTCAGATCAAGCTTGTTAAGCTTGATTCTGCTAATGGCATCATGTCAGTTAATTACAGAGTACATGTTCAGGATAAAGGCTGGGAATCAACATATGCCAAAGACGGTGATTATTCGGGAACAACCGGAGAAGCAAAGCGTCTTGAAGGATTTGAGATGTTCCTTTCCGGTAATAAATGCACAGGCAACATTGTTTACCGCACTCATATTCAGGATTACGGCTGGGAGCCCCAATGGTCAATGGACGGTCAAATGAGCGGAACGCAAGGCGAAGCCAAACGTCTCGAAGCAATCCAGATTGACTTATGGGGAGATGTCGCAATTTATTATGATGTCTATTACAGAGTTCATTCACAGGATTACGGTTGGCTTGGATGGGCCAAGAACGGTGAGACTGCCGGAACTGCAGGAAAAGCTTTGAGACTTGAATCGATACAGGTCGTTCTTATACCAAAAGGCGGCGCGGCTCCCGGAAGCACAGACGGTGCATTCAAATATCCGGAAATCGATATGAGTTCGCTTAGTTCTTCGGCAAAAACAGCAGACGCAGATTGGTATGATACTGATCCAGCCGAGGAATTTTATAACAAAGTTTACGTCGGTACGACTTTCTTAGATCTTTGGGGACCTGATGTCGATTCAGCAAAACAGACTTGCAAATACTTCTACAGTGCTGATTCAACATTTACATCAGAAGAACTGTCAAATCCGATAGCTACAGGAACATACGAACCGACGGCTAGTGGTGATCACTCAATCGATTGGTGTCTGGTGTATTACGGCGGAAAACTTATAGCATCACGTTGGGGTTCAGATGAAGTCTTTTATGCTATGAACGAAGGAAACAAATTAATTGATACCGGATATTATAAATGCATCGTCTATGACGAATCCGGCACCGAGATCGCACAAGCCACATGTTATGTAATGTAAACCGAACCAACGGTTAAAACTAATAAGAGCTGTCTCTGTCCGGAGGCAGCTCTTTTAATTAGTTCATTATCAGCCCAATCTACGATTATCGATTTTATACCCCTTCTCAATTCACCAAAATTGTAATTATACCGAATTAGATGTATATGATTATAAGGAGCACGGTTAATCGATCGTGCCCCTTCTTCTGAGATCAGACCTGGTATCTGACCTCGTTGCGTCCTCTTGCTTTGAGATAGATCGTGAATACAACTCTTACTATGAGCAGCACGATTATGATTCCGATGCAATCGATTCCGACATCAACTATCGAACCGTCACGACCGGATACGAACAACTGATGATATTCATCGAAGATCGCATTTAAGATCGTAAACCAGATCGTAAGGATGATGTTCATCTCGTTGTCAGACTGAAGGATCTTCATCGGGCTCTCTGCATACGATGTCTGATATGAGATCTTATTAGTGTTATCGAATGCCATGAAGGTGAGGAAGGCGAGACAGCCGAATTCTGTCATATGCCCTATCACCCTTAACGTCGAATTATCAACAATGGCCTTCCCTGCCACTGTGTTGATAAGTTCTACGAATACCATTGTGAAATTCGAGGACTCAGAGGCATCTTCTGCGGAAAGGATGTAGATCAGAAGAACGGTCGCCAAAGTAAACGCCCAATAGATAATGGCAAATATGAGGTGAATTATCGATACTTCACGCTTTTTCTCAGTATTTGATGTCATCAGACGTCTCTCCTGCTGTTCTTCTTCATTGCTCTGTCTATATCGCGTTTTGCCTGTTTCTCGGCGATCGTATCGCGCTTGTCGTAATCTTTCTTACCCTTGGCAAGTCCTATCTCAAATTTTACCTTACCGTCTTTAAAATAGCACTTTGTTGGCACAAGTGTAAGTCCGTCGAGTTTCGTTTTCGAGAAAAGCCTTGTGATCTCGTTCCTGTGCATGAGAAGCTTTCTGTTGCGCATAGGGTCAAGATTAAAGCGGTTGCCGTGCTCATAAGGACTGATGTTCACGCCTATAAGCCACAGTTCATTGTTCTTTACCTGGCAGTAGGAATCCTTGAGATTGACCTTGCCTGCGCGAAGGCTCTTTACTTCAGTTCCGGACAGCACGATACCGCACTCATACTTCTCCTCTATGAAGTAGTCATGAAATGCTTTTCTGTTCTCAGCTATTATCTTTATACCGCGGTCTCCGGGCATGTAATCTCCTTAAAACGACAAAGACGGACGGGCATTAAGATCCAAGTCCGATCTCGTACCATTAATATATTCGAAATACCCCGCAGACGCAATCATTGCACCATTATCGGTACATAGCTTCAGGTCAGGGTAGTAGAGAGTTACTCCCCTCTTCCCTGCCTCCGCCTCGAAAGTATTTCTAAGGAAGCTGTTGGCGGAAACGCCGCCTGCAAGACAGATCTTTTTTATGCCGGTCTTCTCGGATGCTTCCATCGTATTTTTGAGCAGAACATTTGCGATATCCTGCTGGTAAGAGGCCGCAAAATCCTTGATATCAATGCCTTCGCCCTTCTGGCGGGTCTGGTTTATCATGTTCAATGCAGCAGTCTTAAGTCCTGAGAATGAGAAGTCCAGAGTATCAGTCATGTGGGACTTGGGGAAAGTATACGCGTTGACGTCTCCTCCCTGTCCCGCCTTGTCCATTTTCGGACCGCCCGGATATCCGAGGCCTATTACTCGTGCGATCTTGTCGATTGCCTCGCCTGCCGCATCGTCTCTTGTGCGGCCTAATATCTCCATGTCGCAGTAATCGTTAACCTTGACGATCATGGTGTTTCCGCCGCTGACGCAGAGGCAGAGGAATTCGGGAACGAGTTCCGGGAAGCACAGATAATTGGCTGCGATGTGGCCTTTCAAATGATTTACTCCGATGAGCGGAAGGCCTGTTACTTCGCAGATGCCTTTCGCAGCGTTGACGCCCACAAGGAGCGCACCGACAAGGCCGGGGCCGTATGTCACAGCCACACCGTCGATGTCTGATAATGTAACGCCCGCATCAGACAGACATTTCTCAAGCGTCGGATAGATGCTGTCGACATGCATCCTCGATGCAAGTTCGGGCACGACGCCTCCGTACTGTTCATGGAAATCAGCCTGTGATGCAATTACATCACTTAATACCTCGCATCCGTTCTTTACGATGGCGCAGGCTGTCTCGTCACAGGAACTTTCAATACCTAGAATAAGCGTATCTTTCATCATTCCTCCGGCGTAAAGTAAGTTTCGAGATAATCGCTGACGGCTTCAATATATTCGTCTTTACCCATTGAATACTCTTCCAAATATCCTGCGCCCGATATCATGACGGACTTGGTAAGAGCCGAATTAAGTCTGTTACGCTCGTCAACTATCTGAGTTATCTTATCCGCACCGATAAAGATATCGTGTCCTCCGTAAATGATAAGTATCGGAACGGGAAGTCTTGCGATGACAGTCGCCAGATTGATGTTGTCGGAACCTGCCGATACCCTGATCGCATAAGGTACAAAGTACTGCGTTATGACGCCGAGGAATTCCTTCTGAGCTACGATGGGCTTGATATAGTCATCGGAATCCTTTGCCGGTGAATCGAAGATCATGCCGGAGATGTAAGATTTATCAAAGCCCAGGTTCTTTATGTTGTCAGAGTATTTCTCGAGTTCCGTCTCCGCAATACCCGCATCAGGAAGAGCCATATAAGCCTTGATGGTGGATGTGCATCCCGTGCCGATGCCGTATACGATAACATCCGTGGTAACGGAGATCTGTCGTACGATCGCAATGGCACCCAATACATCCTGCCATTCGAGATAACCGTAGCAGCTGATGTCGCCTTCGGAGGTACCGGAGTTCCTCTGGTCGAAAAGGAATACGTTATAACCGGAATCGAGCCAGGTCTCAACCATATCGATCATGCTTACGCCGAACGGAAGTCTGTTAGAGCCGGTATCGTGAACGACGATTATCGTAGATACGGGATTGGATGTCTTGAAGAACCATCCCTGCAGAGGCGTCTGGCCGTCTGCTGACTGGAAGCTCGTAGTGCTGTACGAAGGAAGGATGTTGGAAGGGACATTCGTAACCTCGTTCTTGTCGATGTTCATGAGGTTGTTCGCAGAGAGCACGGTAAGAGATATCGTAGCGATGAATACCGCTGCGATTATACTAAGGACCAGAGAAACCCTAAGTATGGAGTTACTCTGTCTCCTGCCCGTTATAGCTTTGTTGCTTACAAAACCTCTGCTCATCTTATACGCCGGTCGAACCGAATCCGCCTCCCCTGTCGTTACCTATGTCAGCAACGGAAGATACTTCCGATACTTCGCATGTCTCCACCTTGGCAAAGATCATCTGTGCAACTCTGTCGCCCTTACAGATCTTATATGTACCGTGAGGCGTGCCCTTTACGTTAAGCGTGAAAGGATCTTCGGCAGAAGCATCTTCCCTGACCGAGCAATTATACATTATTACGTTGACTTCGTCTCTGTAGCCGCTGTCTATCGTTCCGGGGCTGTTGGGTATGCGAAGTGCAGTCTTGAGGGACACGCCGCTCCTGGGTCTTATCTGGACTTCATATCCTACCGGGATAGCCATCTTAAGTCCTGTCGGAACAAGAACTGAAGTACCGGGCGCGATAATCACGTCTTCTGCCGCATACAGATCCATTCCTGCATCGCCTTCATGGGCATATGTGGGGATCACTGCATCTTCCCTGCATTTCTCAATCAAAAGCTTCGGCATCTTTTACCTCCGGCATTATAGTATGGTTTACGATCAGATCAAAATTACCGTATGAGAGCGTGCTGATAAGATCATCTTCTATCAGATTTTTCGCAGGACCGTAGAGTGTGCACGAACAGTCAATGCTGTGCGGCACAGCGAGAAGCCTTGCAGCTCCCCTGTCCTTCTGCTCAAGCTCGAAACAGCTTACCTTCGCACATGTATCACAATGCTTCTTGTTCTGACCGCACACACAGAAATCGGACTGCATCCACGGTATCATTCCGCTGTTCTGTACGAGAAGAGTCTTGCCTGCGGGGAAAACATCCAAAGCATTGTTGACGAGTTCATCCCCGCCTGATTCGTGGGACATGAAAAGACCGTCGCAGTAACCCAATGCGATCTCGGCAGACTTGCTGCTGAATATGTTAGCACCTGCGCTGATATAATCTTTTACTCCGAGACCCTTTAAGAAGGCTTTATCGGAGAACAGCCTGGCGGATATGACGCAGTATAATCTGTCTTTTGCGTCTGCTTTGAGAGAAGAAAGAACTTTCTCAATAACCTTCTCCAGAAGATCATGGCTGAAGTCAGGAAGGAACACTGCGATCTTCGTATCGGTTTTCTCAGCAAAAGAGATGACATAGTCCCTCAATTCCTTAACCGCCATATCGTAGATGCTGTAGCAATAGATATCGGCACCTTCAGTTACGATGTCTTTGTTAAGCCGGATGACAGGATATGTATACATCGTAAGTTTGGACTTATCAGACTTGGTAAACTCTACTGAAGGCTCTTCATCAGAAACCGGTCTTGCAGTTCTCTTATAAGAACCCTTGATATCATCTTCCAAAGAAGCAAGCACTTCCCTTCTAAGGCCGTTGATGAGGCTTATCGGGCAGGATCTGGTCTCGCCGTAGATGTTGATCTCATCAGGATAGAATGCAGTGTCCAGAGTCTTGGCAAGCTGCTGTCTGATTCTGTCTTCGTCCAGAGCTGCACCTTCAAATCCGACGGGTTTTGCCGAAGTTGCAGCAGCGGTCATGTCGCTATTGGGACCTGATATGACTGATGTCTCGAGAGTAACGTCAGCATCATTGAAATACAGATTGAACCTGACGGGTGTCCTTCTTAGTTCAGACTTCTCCTGCTCAGTCGTGTGGTTCATAATGAACACGTTAAGCCCCGGCTTTAACTTCTGAATGGCATCGGGATGAAGTCCCTTTACTGCGATCTCATGCGGCATCTCATGTATCTTTCCAACGGGGAAAGAACATATCTCAGCCTTGTCATTACGGACAGACAGATAATCACCTTTGGAAGGAATCACGGGGTGCTTGCCGAGTGATACGGTTACCGTACCTTTCTTAACATCAAGACGCGAGATCTTGCCTAAACTGTATCCGTATTTGCCGGGATACTCTCCTGACAGTAAGTTATCGTCCTTCCTGCCGCTGAGATACTGGGAAGTGTAAGATCCTCCCCTGTTAAAGTTTATGAGAAGATCCCTTTTTACTTCTCTTACGAGGGTGTCATCAAGAATGCCGTAATAGTAAGCGTCAATAAGAGTCCGGTAAGACCTTACGGCAGATCTTACATAGTTCTCGTCTCTCATCCTTCCTTCGAGCTTGAGAGAAGCCACGCCCGATTCGATAAGACGAGAGATATAGTCAGAGACATCTCTGTCCTTGGGAGACAAAAGATGACCTGTTCTGAGCCTTAATCCGTTGTTATACAACTTATATTCTTCCCTGCAGGGCTGTGCGCATGTTCCGCGGTTGCCGGATCTTGTACCGCCTTTGTTCATTGCTGAGAAAAGGCAGAGACCGGAAGCGCATACGCATACCGCACCGTGAGCAAAGACTTCGCAGTCGATTCCGTATCTGGCAGCCAGATGTACTCTTGAAGATATCTCATCCATCGAAAGTTCTCTGGGAAGAACGACTCTGTTAACGCCGAGTCTGGAAAGTTCCTTGAACTGATCTCTTGAATAGATGTTCATCTGGGTGCTCGCATTGATGCGGACATCGGGAAAAGCTTCCCTAAGCATCTTGAGTACTGCGATATCCTGGACGATAAGTCCGTCGGCGCCTGCCTCACATGCCTTGGAGACGACTTCAAAAAGGTCTTCCCTCTCACCGTCTGATACGAGTGTGTTGACCGTGAGATATACCTTGGAAGATCTTGCATGCGCATAATCAACGCCCTCTTCGAACTGGCCCAAGGTCAGATTCTCTGCGTTGATCCTTGCATTGAATACGGTAAGGCCGCAGTAGACAGCATCTGCACCGCTGTCGATTGCAGCCTTAAGTATCGTAAGATTGCCTGCGGGGGCAAGTAATTCAATTCTTTCCATCGTCACCTTTTTTGCCGAGACTGGTAAAGAACGTACCCTGTGCAAGCTTCTCTACGGGAGTGGGCTCGACGTCAGCCATCTCCTTCTCGGTTACCAGCTTGTCCTTTTGCTTGTAGTACATGAGTTCAGTCTTAAGTGCATTATTCTCATTCTTCAATGTGATGATCCTGTCGCATGCCTCGAACAGAGAAAGTACGGCAGTCTTGATGGTTGCGATATAAGGATTGGAAGACTTGGTATCTTCGTAGATATCTGATGCGAGTTCGCCGACCTTGATGATCCTCTCCGGGGAAGCATCGTCGCTCTTAACCAGATAAGAGATACCGCCGATATTTACTCTTGCTTCAGACTTGGGCTCGGCAGCCTTTTCGGTTGCAGGCTTTGTCCTTGCCGCAATGCGTTCTTCAAGAGTAAGTTCCTTCTTCTCGGTGACATTCTTGGCCTGTATCTCGCCTTTGTAGAGCTGCTTATATTCGACCATGGGAGGAACGGCGCTTCTGCCCTTTTTACGGTAGTTGCCGTCAGAATACTTTCCAAGAATACTGCTCGATTTTTTCATAAGGTACCTCTTTGGGATTTTGCATAGATTATATCATTATAGAGCCGTAATATTGCTTCCGGCTCCAGTTCTTCCGCTCTGATATTGTCGTCAAGACCTTGTGCTTTGTAGGCTTCATCCACTAATACACTGTCATAACTCTTCAGTGCCGTCTTAAGCTTCTTTCTCCTCATCGCGAAACACCTGTCCGCGAAAAGCACCACTTCCCTGCCTGTATCGTTCTCTCCTCTTTCGAGCAATATCACGGCAGATGTCGTTTTCGGCGCAGGTACAAAGGAAGTACCGGGAACTTTGGTTACTACCGAAGTCTTGCCGTATATGCCGCAGAGAACGCTCAAAGGCCCGTACTGCTTGGTCTTAGGTGCAGCCGTAATCCTTGCTAATGCGTCTTCTTCCACCATAAAGACCATCCTGCGGGTGTTCGTGCACACGGCAAAGAGCTTCTTCATGATGTCCGTCATGACGTAATAAGGAAGATTGCTTATCACGACGTCAAATTCTTCAGCCTTATAGTCCTTGAGTTTAAGAAAATCCTGATCGATTATCTCTGCCCTGATCTCGGGATCGTCTCTTAAAAGCGAAGCAAGTCTTTTGTCTATCTCAACACAGGTAAGGCCTATATCAAGTTTTGACAAAGGTCTTGTAAGAGCTCCGATACCGGGACCTATCTCAAGAACCTTATCTCCGGACTTAAGATCAGCGGCTTCGATTATCTTCGAGACAACGTCCTCATCACAAAGGAAATTCTGTCCGAACTTGGATTCGGGCAGAATTCCGTTTGTCTTTATGTAACTGATCGTTGTCTCTTTATCCATATTACAGGAAGTAAGCTACGCCGCTTTCAAAGATCTTCTGATCCTTGTCGCCGGGGATGTTCTTGCAGAGGTCAATGTCGTAACGCTCTGAGTGACCCATCTTACCGAATACCCTTCCGTCAGGTGAAAGGATACCCTCGATGGCACAGATTGAGCCGTTGGGGTTGAACTCAGTGACATCGGACTGCTTGCCTGTGTAATCGACATAGCAGGTAGCGATCTGGCCGTTTGCAGCAAGCTTTGCTACGAGCGCTTCTGATGCAGCGAACTTACCTTCACCGTGTGAGATCGGGATCTCATATACTTCGCCCGGCTTAACGCCTGCAAGCCATGGACTGTTGTTAGACATGATCTTTGTTGCGACATACTTGTTCTGATGACGGCCGATGTTGTTGAATGTCAGCGTCGGAGAATCAGAAGTCATGTCGCGGATCTCGCCGTAAGGTACGAGTCCGAGCTTGATGAGAGCCTGGAAACCGTTGCAGATACCGAGCATGAGACCGTCCCTGTTCTGGAGAAGGTCAGATACGGCGTCTGAAAGTCCAGTATTCCTGAAGGAAGCCGTGATGAACTTACCGGAACCCTCAGGCTCGTCGCCTGCGGAGAAACCGCCGGGGATCATGACGATGTTGGCACCATTGATCTTTCCTGCAAGTTCAGTGAACGATTCGTTGATGTCGTTCTGGTTTCTGTTCCTGATGACGAAGACCTCGGCATCAGCGCCTGCTCTCTCGAAAGCCCTTGCGGTATCGATCTCGCAGTTTGTACCCGGGAATACGGGGATGATTACCTTCGGCTTAGCGCCCTTGAGTACGCCGGGAGCAGCCTTGAATGTCTTGTCAGTAGTAAATTCCTTGATCTCAAACGGCATGTTTGCTTCGTCTGCGATCGTGGGGAATATCCTTTCGAGCTTTCCTTCGTATGCATCGAGCGCATCATCGATATCAAGCTCACTGCCGTTCCAGCTGAATACGCCGAATTCCGTAGTAGTTCCGATGAACTTACCGCCTGCCATCTCTACCTTGTCGATAGCATTGGAATCGTTGGGGATAGCTACGATGATGGTACCCATCTTTCTGGAGAACAGATCATTGAAAGAGAGCTTGTCTGAGAATTCGAAACCGAGACGGTTACCGAAACACATTGCGGCAACTCTTGAAGCAACACCGCTGGACTTAACGACAGCCGCATTCTCGACTTCGCCTCTGTCCTGAAGTTCCTTAACAGCCTTGAATACGCGAAGGACATGATCCTTTTTGTAGAAGCCCATTCCGTTCCTTGCGCATGTAAGCATATAGAGTCTCTGTCCTGCGCCCTTGAGTGTAGCGGAAATGATCTTGTCAGTTGTAGTCATGCCGACGGCAAAGCTTACGAGCGTCGGAGGTACGTGGATCTCATTGAAGCTTCCGCTCATGGAATCTTTACCGCCGATTGCAGCTGTACCGAAGTCGAGCTGTGCACGGTAAGCACCGAGCAGGGCCTGAAGCGGCTTGCCCCATGTGGAAGCCTCACCCATCCTCTCGAAATACTCCTGGAAGGTAAGTCTTGCCTTGGCAGGATCTGTGCCCATCGCAAGGAGCTTTAAGAGAGACTCTACAACTGCATGGTAAGAACCTGCATAAGGGCTCCACTCCGTATAGAACGGATCGAAACCGTACGCCATGACGGAACAGTCCTTTGTGAATCCCTTGTCGAGCGGGATCTTTGCAGCCATACCTTCCTCAGGTGAATTCTGCATCTTACCGCCGTAAGGCATAAGAACTGTGGCAGCACCGATCGAAGAGTCGAATCTCTGGATAAGACCCTTTCTCGAACAGCCGTCGAGAGAACCTAATGTGTTCCTGAGAGAATCTGCAAATTCTTCGGGTATAGCACCGTCAGCAAGCTTATCGAGATATACCTCGCCTTCAGCGGGCTTTACTTCAGCTTCGGTGTACTGGCTTGCGCCGTTTGTATTGATGAATGATCTCGGGATATCAACGATCATGTTGCCGTTCCATGTCATTCTCATCGAAGGCTCTTCTGTTACTTCGGCAACGACTGTTGCTTCGAGGTTCTCTTCTTCGGCAGCCTTCATGAACTTATCGAGGTCTGCGGGATGAACTACAACAGCCATTCTCTCCTGTGACTCGGAGATCGCGATCTCGGTTCCGTCGAGACCTTCGTACTTCTTAGGGACTGCATCGAGATTTATGAGAAGTCCGTCAGCAAGCTCACCGATTGCAACGGATACGCCGCCCGCGCCGAAGTCGTTACATCTGATGATGAGCTGTGTTACTTCAGGCTTTCTGAAAAGTCTCTGGAGTTTTCTCTCCGTCGGAGGGTTACCCTTCTGGACCTCGGAGCCGCATGTGATGACTGATTTCGTGTCGTGTGCCTTGGATGAACCCGTAGCACCGCCGATTCCGTCACGGCCTGTCCTTCCGCCGAGAAGCACAACGATATCACCTGCTGCAGGTCTCTCGCGTACGATGTTGGAAGCGGGAGCAGCGCCTACTACAGCACCGATCTCCATTCTCTTTGCGACATAGCCGGGATGATAGAGCTCATCAACCTGTCCTGTTGCAAGTCCGATCTGGTTGCCGTAAGAAGAATAACCTGCAGCTGCAGTCCTTACGAGTTTCTTCTGTGAGAGCTTGCCCTTGAGCGTAAGTGATACGGGAACCGTCGGATCGCCTGCACCTGTTACACGCATTGCCTGATATACATAAGATCTACCGGAGAGCGGGTCTCTGATGGCGCCGCCAAGACATGTTGCAGCGCCGCCGAAAGGCTCGATCTCGGTAGGATGGTTGTGAGTCTCGTTCTTGAACATGAAGATATAATCTTCAGGCTTGCCGTCTACTTCGATGCGGATCTTGATGGAGCATGCATTGATCTCTTCGGACTCGTCGAGGTCATCGAGCTTGCCGTCCTTCTTGAGCTTCTTTGCCGCAAGAGTAGCGATGTCCATAAGGCAGACTGGCTTTTTGGAGATCCTGTCACCGTATACTTCTTCACGAACGGAAAGATAATCGCTGTATGTGTTCTTGATCTCATTTGTGAGGTCATCGTCGCCGTCAAACCTAACGTCAGTCAGCTGTGTAAGGAATGTGGTGTGACGGCAGTGGTCGGACCAGTATGTGTCGAGCACTCTGATCTCGGTTACGGTAGGCTCTCTGCCCTGCTCCTTGAAGAAGTCCTGTACGAACTTGATGTCTTCAAAGCTCATGGCAAGACCCATGGAAGATCTAAGATCTGCAAGTGCCGTATCATCCATTGCACTGAAGCCATCAATAGTAGGAACAGTAGTCGGGATATCATACTTGTCTACAAGAGTTTCGGGTTTCTCAATTGAAGCCTCGCGTGCTTCAACGGGGTTGATGAGGAATGACTTGATCTTGGTCTTGTCTTCTTCCGTAACATCGCCGTAGAATGCAACGATCCTTGCGCACTTAACGAGAGGTCTCTCCTTCTGCGTAAGGAACTGTACGCACTGTGCGGCTGAATCCGCTCTCTGGTCGAACTGACCGGGAAGCGCTTCGATGATGAGGACATAAGCAGCACCGTCTAACTCAACTGTCTCATCATAGACCGTATCAACAGGCGGTTCGCTGAAGACGATGTTCTTCGCCTTCTCGTATTCATCATCCGTTATTCCCGAGACATCGTAGCGGTTGATGACGCGCACCTTGGTAACGCCTGAGCACTCGAGGTCATACTTGACATCGTGCAGGATTCCGCCGGCTTCGACATTGAAACCTTCCTTCTTCTCGGAAAGCACTCTTCTGACTGACTGTTCGTTCATTTTTAATCCTCCCGTGGATCTGTTAAATGTTATCTACACTCTTAGCGAGCAGTTCTGAATTGTATTTGAGGAAGCGCTCAAGACCTTCGCTGTCCAAAGATCCGTGAGCAAGCTTGGCCTGATCGTAAACATGCTGGATGAGGCGGTCTGCCGTATCCTTCTCAAGTGACTCAATCTTGGTGACGAGAGGGTTGTCCGTATTGATGACGAGTTCTTCCGTCTCGGGGAACATGTCAGCCATCTCCTCCGGACTCATGTTGCTCATCTTCATCATACGCTCATACTGCTCGCGCATCTCCTTGTTGCGGCGGTTGAACTCCGCTTCCCTTATGAACGCAGGCATCTTGTCCGCGCCCATCGCCTTCGCGAAAACAGGCATCTTATCGTTGCCTAACGCAGCACGGAAGATCTCCTTGAGCTTATTCTGTGTCTCTTCGTCAGAGTCTGTGCCTGAAAGTTCGGAATCTACTCTGTGGAATCTGGTGTCAGGCTTCTTGTACTCATGGAAAGACATGAAATTGTTGTCTATCTCTTCATCCATTATGACTACTTCGTAGCCTTCCTGGATGGACATGTCGATGTATGCAGCCTGAGCCTTTGCGTCAGTCGTATATCTGATGTTCTTGTGTTCGCCTTCGGTAAGTTCTGCAATCGTCTTGAACTTGCCCGTTGTAGTCTTATACAGGCAGATGTCTTCGACCTTCTCGTAGAACTTCTCTTCCTTCATCATGCCGTACTTAACGAAAACAGAGATGTCAGACCAGTACTTCTCGTAGTCCTCACGCTGCTTCTTGAAGAGCTCGTTGAGCTTGTCGGAGACTTTCTTGATGATGTGGCTCGAGAGTTTCTTTACGTATTCATCCTGCTGGAGTGCGGAACGGGACACGTTCAAAGGCAGATCTGAGCAGTCAAGGCAGCCCTGGAGCAGGAAGAGGAAATCAGGGATTATCTCTTCTATGTTGTCTGCAACGAAGATCTGATGGTTGTAGATCTTGATCCTTCCCTCGAGGTTCTGGTAGATGTTGTCTGTTTTCGGAAAGTATAAGATGCCCTGGAGCGTGAACGGATAGTCCATGTTGAGGTGGATCCAGAAGAGAGGATCACGGCCGTCGTTGAATACGCTGTGATAGAACTGCTTGTACTCATCTTCCGTGCACTCGGAAGGTTTCTTTGTCCACAGAGGAGACTTGTTGTTGACGGGAACATACTTGACCGGATCGATCGTATACTCCTCGCCCTTTTCTTCTGCTTCCTTCTTTCTCTTCTCTTCAGCCTGCTCGTGGAGCTTGTCAGCCTTAACATCGACATAGTAGATGTCTGCAGGTGCGAAGTAGCAGTACTTCCTGAGAGTCATCCTGAGCGTGGCGGAATCGAACTGTTCTTTTGCTTCGTCAGAGAGCTTAAGAGTGATAATGGTTCCTCTTGTCTCCTTGTCAGATTCTGAGATCTCAAAATCCATGCCGTCAGCGGACTTCCACCTTACGGCTTCAGAACCTTCCACAAAACTCTTGGTGTCGATGGTAACTTCATCTGAGACCATGAATGCCGAATAGAATCCGAGACCGAAATGTCCGATGATGCCTGTCTTATCCGTTGATTCCTGCTGATACTTGGTTACAAAATCAAGTGCGCCGGAGAAAGCGATCTGGTTGATGTATTTCTCGACCTCTTCTGCGGTCATACCGATACCGTCATCTTCAAAAGCAAGAGTGCCGGCATCGTCATCGTAGACGATCCTTATGGAATACTCAGCCTTGGGGTCCGCGCCTTCCTCAGCCTTGCCGAGTTCAGCGAGTCTTCTGTGCTTGGATATGGCATCGGCGCAGTTCGATACGAGCTCACGCACGAAGATGTCCTTATCCTCATACAGCCACTGTCTGAT
>JAILMZ010000119.1 GCA_024692105.1 Saccharofermentans sp. | reverse complement strand
GATCTGTGGGTCGGCGGAATCCAGGTAACAAGCGCGAACGCATCTAATGTGTTGGGTGATACTGGCACTCCGACCGTAGTATACGATGCAGACACGAACACGCTGACCTTGAACGGTGCTACGATCACGGGACCTGACAGCGAGGTTCTCGGTTGGAACGCTGGTGGCGGCATAGTGTATTCCGGAACGGAAGATTTCACGATCAAAGTTACCGGTGGTACCTCTACCGTAACAGGCGGAAACAACCGTGATAGGTCTGCTGGATTGCTCATCGCCGATCCGAGGTATGTGTTTAGCGGTTCATCAAACCCTTGCAAAACGACCATCATAATTGATGAAGGAGCCACATTAACGTTAATCGGCGGTGTGCCTAATAGTTATAGTGCCTGCAGTGTCGGTCTGCTCTGCGATACTAACGGCGGGCTGACTATAACAGGTTCCGGAACACTGAATGCAGCTGGTAGTGGTGCAAGCAATATCGATGTCAGCTATGGTATTTACACACAGAAAAAACTCACTATAGACGGACCGACAGTTAATGCCTCTGGTGCAGATAGTTTTGTTAGTGTCGGTATCTATTCCAATTATGGTCTCATCATCGAAAACGGAACTGTGACCACAACCGCCGGGTATTCTGCAAGAAACGGAGCATGGAGTTATGGCGTTATGGCCAATAATGGTTTCGCGATCAACGGAGGCACAGTAACAGCTAAAAGTTATATTTCGGCCTTGAATACGTCAGTTACTTTAGGTGACGGCGTTACGGCAAGCGGAAGCACCAATATGAACGGCAGTGATGCAGTATCTTATGTGGCTGCAGATAGTGCCAGCTACAAGTGGTTTAGCACTACTTTCACGCCACTGACATATGGTATCTCTCTTGATAAGACCGGCACATATACCTTTACGGAAGCAACTGTAGGTTATTCTGCGCTGACTCCGGCTACTGTTACTGTGACAAACACAGGAACAGGCTCGACCGGCAATCTGACCGTGGCACTCTCCGGTTCAAACCCTGGATGCTTTACGCTCTCAAAGACGAGCCTTAGCGGAATAGCGGCAAACGGCAGCGATACCTTTACCATTGTTCCAAATACCGGACTTGCCCCTGCGACATACTCAACCACAGTCACAGTCACCGGTGAGAACAACATCTCTGCTACCTTTAAGGTAAGCTTTAAGGTCAATCCTGTTATGTACACAGTCACCATCACGGGCGGCATCGCTGATAAGGAAACTGCAGCTGCCGGCGAGACGGTAACCGTTTACGCAGATTCGATCCCTGAAGGAAAGGAATTCGACAAGTGGGTCGCCGACTCCGACGATGTAGTCTTCTACAACGCTTCAGCTGAAGAAACCAACTTCACTATGCCGGCGTCGGATGTTGAGATCACGGCAACGTACAAGGATGTCAAGTACACAGTTACCTTCAACGCTAATGGTCACGGCACGGCTCCCGCTGCTCAGAGCGTAACTTACGGCGGTAAGGCAACCAAGCCTGCTGATCTTACTGCAACAGGTTGGACTTTCAGCGGCTGGTACACAGATGCGGCTTGCACAAAGGCGTACAACTTCAGTTCAACAGTAACTGCTAATGTCACACTCTATGCAAAGTGGACACAGGTCAAGTACACCGTAACCTTCAATGCAAACGGTCACGGTACGGCTCCCGCAGCTCAAAGCGTTGCTTACGGCGGCAAGGCATCCAAGCCTTCAGATCCTTCTGCAACAGGTTGGACTTTCGGCGGCTGGTACACAGATGCGGCTTGCACAAAGGCGTACGATTTCGGCACGACGGTAACTGCTAATGTAACGCTCTATGCGAAGTGGACGGTTGTACCTACTCCGTCACCTTCGCCTACACCGGTACCTTCTGCAAACCTGTTAGGCAGCGGCATGGCACACGTTCAGGATTTCGGTGATACTCCCGTATCCGTCGATCCTGCTACAGGCATCCTGACTATCGGCACGACAGGCATGGGCAAGCGTCTTGAAGAGATCACGATCAACTTCACCAACACGACTCCTTACGTTGGCACTCTCCAGTACAGAGTACATGTACAGAACATCGGCTGGATGGATTGGGTCAACGCAGGACAGCCTGCAGGCACCGAAGGCATGGCATTGCGTATCGAAGCGATCGAGCTCCGTCTCACAGGCGAACTCGCCCAGTACTACTCTGTCGAGTACTGCGTGCACATCGAAGATTACGGTGACATGCAGGGCTGGGTAAAGGACGGCGCACTCGCAGGAACCACGGGCGAATCCAAGAGGATCGAGGAGATCAAGATCAGGATCGTTCCGAGGGGCACCGGCACAATGTCTGTCAAGTACAGAGTACATGTACAGGATTACGGCTGGGAGAAATCTTATGCGACTAACGGCGCGATGAGCGGAACTTCCGGCGAATCCAAGAGACTCGAAGGCATCGAGATCTTCCTGTCCGGTACACAGTACTGCGGCGGTATCAAGTTCAAGACTCATGTACAGGATTACGGATGGCAAGATTGGAGCTATGACGGCGAGATGAGCGGAACCCAGGGCGAGTCCAAGAGGCTTGAGGGCATCTGCATCGAGCTCTACGGTGAAATCGCCGAGTACTATGACATCTACTACAGAGTACATGCACAGGACATCGGCTGGATGGGCTGGGCAAAGAACGGCGAATGCGCAGGTACTGCAGGCAGATCTGCAAGGCTTGAAGGCATCCAGATCGTTCTCGTACCCAAGGGACAACCCGCACCCGGTGCGACATACCAGGGAATCACTGCAGTAACTACAGCAGCATTCGTAGAAGGTTTCTAAGATATTGGGAATTACGTAAACATTTGGGAGGGCCGGCCGCGTGCCGGCTCTCTTCTTGAGTGCTTACATCAGATGCAGATCTTGGAAACAACTATTATTCAACGAATTATGCCCTGCGGCAGGGATGCTTTTGTTGAATCTTGGAACAAAACGGCATTTATTCAACAAATAGTGCCCTGCAGCAGGGATGCGTTTGTTGAATCTTGGGACAAAACGGCATTTATTCAACAAATAGTGCCCTGCGGCAGGGATGCGTTTGTTGAATTCCGGGCAAAGCATAACCGACAGATGCTATGCCCTCATTTGATTTTCCGTACCCTCTATTCTATAATTCGTTCAGGAAAAGGGAGGTGATCAATATGTCACAATATGTAACCAACACATCTAACAAGAGCCGTCTCGTAGCACTTCTTCTGTGCTTTTTCTTAGGCGAACTCGGAATCCACAGATTCTATGTCGGCAAGGTCGGCACAGGTCTTCTGTGGCTCTTCACTGTAGGTCTGTTCGGTATCGGCTGGCTTGTCGACCTAATCATGATCTTAGTCGGATCTTTCAGGGACAATGTCGGCGAGCCTCTGAGACAGTGGTAAACCTGCAAAACAGTAAACACACGGAAGAGTCGGCAATGCGCCGGCTCTTTTTTTGCTTCATCTGTCCGCGGGCTGCTCTTTAATTCCATATTTATTGGGTTTATAATACAAAAGCTAAAAATATATTAGTGAGCGGTTAATGGATTACAAGGTTCTCGTAGATAATTTCAAACGTCTTGCCTGTGTGCTTTCGGTCGACCTCAAGGAGACCGACAGCAATAACAAGTATTTCGTTGTTGATGCGAATGAAGCTTACATGCACTCTGTCGGCAAGACTGTCGAAGACTTCGAGTGCAATGTTCCTTATACAAGATACATTCCCAAGGCTGCGAATTTCGAGACTCTGTGTGACGACTGTGTCAACAAGAACAGGCCTGTCCACACCTATTTCGACATCGAGCTTTACAACGCATGGATGGAAGTCTTCCTCATGCCCCTTGAGTCCGACGACCCGGATAAGGGAATGATCCTTTTCACCTATGAGATGAATCCCAAGGCAGATATCGACAAGCTGACCGATATCTCTTCCGAGACTGCAGCAAATGTCCTTAAGACATGTCTCATGCTCCGTGAGACCGATGACTTCCAGGAGGCGATGAATGCAGTTGTCGCCGATATCCGCGAGCAGTGCGGTGCCAAGAGATGCAGCATCCTTCTCACCGATTATGAGAGGAGAGAATACAAGCTCTTAAGCGAGGACTACGGCAACGATCCCAATCAGATACCACTGTCGGCTTTTCTGACAGAAGAATTCTACAAGGTCATCGAGACATGGCCCAGGCTCATACAGAAGAGCAATTGTTTCGCGATCGAGAACGAGCAGGATCTTATCGATGCACACAAGATCGCGCCGGAGTGGATCGATTCCCTCAGAGGCGACAACGTAAAGACTCTCGTTATCTACCCTCTCAGATCCGACAACAAGACCATAGGCTATATCTGGGCAGGCAACTTCGATCCTTCCAAGACACAGATGATCAAGGAGACTCTGGGTCTCACCTCTTTCATCCTGTCTGCCGAGATCGCTAACGAGCAGAACGTACGCAAGATGAAGATCATGAGCTCTACTGACCTTCTCACAGGCGTATTCAACCGTAACGCCATGAACAACAGGATCACAGAGGATACGACGGGCGTCAACCCTATCAAGAAGCCGTTCGGCGTATGCTTCATCGACGTTAACGGACTTAAGGCCATCAACGATTCCAGAGGTCACTTAGAGGGCGACCATCTCCTCGTTGACGTTGCTTCAACGCTTAAGGAATTCTCCTCCACTAACGGTGCGGAGATCTACCGTGTAGGCGGAGACGAGTTCATGATAATCACGCCTGATATGAGCCGTGAGGATTTCGAGAAGTATGCGCAGACTCTGCGTGATAACTGCGAGCGTCCGGACAGAGCACATTTCGCGCTCGGTGCGTGCCACAGTGATGATGCCGAGGGCGGAGATGTCAGGAAGGCCATGCAGAAAGCGGATGCCCTGATGTACGAGATCAAGGCGGAATACTACAAGCGTCATCCGGATATGGAATGGCATAACAAGATCTCGTAAAACGGGATCTTTTTTATTTCATCGTGACAAGTTCATACTCACGCGTGCCGATACCGATCTTCTCGGCGTGTTCGAGTGTCTCTGCCCAGGATACGTTGGGATTGTTGTTATGCCAGTGGTTGCCATGGTCGTGGAAATGCGGATCCGCCATGTTATCGCCCAACTGGCTGTTCCTGATGGGTTCTGCCTTCGAGCAGAGATCCACGCACGCCTGGTCGAGCGCTACCGGGTCGAAAGACGCGAGCATGCCTATATCGGGAAGGATCGGGGCGTCGTTCTCGCCATGACAGTCGCAGTTTGGCGATACGTCCGTAATGAGCGTGATGTGGAAGTTCGGTCTGCCACTTATGACCGCCGCAGTGTATTCCGCCATACGGCAGCCGAGCATCTGAGGTGCATCCCAGTTGTCATTCTCGATGGCGTCGAAAGCGCATGCGCCTATACAACGGCCGCAGCCCTTACATAGATTCGGATCTATATATGCTTTACCGCCTTCATAACTGATGGCATCTGAACCGCATTCCTTGGCGCATCTTTTGCATCCCCTGCACATATCGGTAATGACATGCGGATGACCGCTCTGATGCTGCTGCATCTTGCCCGCACGGCTGCCGCAGCCCATTCCGATGTTCTTTATGGTGCCACCGAAACCTGCCGCTTCGTGTCCTTTGAAGTGCGTAAGGGACACGAAAATGTCCGCATCCATGACCGCTCTTCCGATATAAGCTTCTTTGCAGTACTCGCCGTTCGGTACGGGAACGATTATGTCGTCAGTTCCTCTCAAACCGTCGGCTATCAGGATCTGGCAACCCGTTGTAACAGTGTTAAAACCGTTGAGATTAGCGCAGTCCAGGTGTTCAAGGGCATGCTTGCGGCTTCCGGGATAAAGCGTGTTGCAGTCGGTCAGGAAAGGCAGTCCGCCTCCCTCCTTGATGACATCTGCGACCGCTTTGGCATAATTCGGCCTGAGATAAGCGAGGTTGCCAAGCTCACCGAAATGCATCTTGATGGCAACGAACTTTCCGTCAAAGTCTATCGTTCCGATGCCGGCCTGCCTGATGAGCTTCTGGAGTTTTGCCGTGAGAGGCACCCCGAGTCCGGTCCTGAAGTCAGTGAAATACACCTTCGATCCTGCCATAGCCGCATACCCCGCTTTCCGAGTATTTTCCGTCAGTGTAGCACAAGCAATGAGACAGGTGTTTATGCTATTAGACTTCTTTGTCTTTATTCATACCGTAATCGTGATAATTGAGAGGTGTATAATCGTTTTGTAAGTGTTTGAAAGAGGTTAACCAAAGATGTTTCCTTATCTTCGTACGAACAAAGACTATCTTGAAGATTGCAAAAAGCCTGCAGAACTTGCTGAGATGTTGCGTGAGAGGGTCGATGCATCAAGATGGAAGATTAATTTTAAAGTTAATTCCAGCGAGATCGAATCCTGGGTCAATTCCACTTTCAAGGAAATGTCATCGGTACTCAGGGAATGTGATCCTAATCTCTGTATCGGCATAGAATACTTTACTGAACGTGAAAAAGCCGGCAGGGTCGACATGATGATCGGCGGATACGGTCGCGACGGAAGAATGAGGCTCCTCGTGATCGAGCTTAAGCAATGGCTTGTAGTCAGGAAGAATGAGAATAACTCTAATCTCTGTATCCCCTGCAACGAAGACGGTAGTGAGATCTACCCCGGCAAAGATATAGAAAAGCCTGCCATAACTCTTCAAGATTATATAAAATCGGTAACGAAACACAACACCGCCGGTATCGATCTTATTCCCGTTATCTATGCGCATAACATGGAACCCAAAGATGATTCTATTGATCTAAGTCTGGGCGGAAATGTCAGAGTCTATTACAAAGGGCGAAAACAAGACCTCATCAATTTCATCAAAGATACACTGATACCGGGAAGATCTTCAGAAGAAAACCGAAATGTATTCCAGAAACTGCGTAACGGATACGAATCTGTCCACAGCAAAGACCTTGCCAAACTATTTGTTGAAGAACCGGTTGTTAAGGGAGAAACCAAGTCTTATAAAAGGCTGGTCTCATATCTTCGCCCTGATCAGAAATATGTGCTGGATGAGATAGAAGAGCACATGCGGTCAGGCGAGCATCATATCGATGTTATTTACGGCGGTCCGGGAAGCGGCAAGACTCTCGTCGCACTTTTGGCAATAAGAAAACTCCAAATTGACAATGACGAACGAGAGAACAACTCTGAAAACACACAGACATGCGCCGTAGCATATGAAGGATCTGCACCTTTCAACCGCCTCCAATACGATATGGAAGAAACAGGAGCCCAAGGTTTCAGCATCAACTATGTCAGCAAACTAGTTGAACTTGATTACGAACCATATCATCTGATCTTTGATGAATTCCACAGACTCAGTCTCAAGAACAAACAAGCCTTTATGGATGCTTTCTATGAGATACAAGGCACTGTCATCCTGCTCATTGACGAACTGCAGATGCTTACAGAAGAAGATGTGGGAGCAGATATTCTCAAAGAGATAATGGACAACGAGGAAGTCAAGACCTACCATCTGAGATCTCAGTTCAGATGCGGCTGCGACGACGGATATGTCTCGTGGCTGGAGTACAAGCTTTGTATGGGAACTAAGAGTCATGTCAAGTTGTCCGAATTAGACTTCAAGCCTGAGATTATAAAGGATAAAAAGAATCTCGAGAAAGAACTTAACCGCCGCAATCCTCCTCTTTTGCTCGTAAACAACAGAGCAACCCTAAAAACCATCAATGAAAAGTACAGATTTAAAAAGGAAATACAGGCAAACGACAAGAAGCACGGCCTGATAGTGGAGGACGATGGTCTTGCGGGCGGATGGTACGATGTGCATGGAATCGAGTTTGACAATGTAATCGTCTTAATTGGCAATGATCTGACATTGGATAGTCTTAACAAAGAGAATATGGAGATCACCAAGAACAGATACCGTATGCTCCTGACGCGCGGAATGAAAGGCTGTAAGATATTTTGTTACGATGAAAGACTGGCAGACTATATGGCAGACGACACGCGCCCCTGAGTCTGCTTATTGTGCTTTGAGTGCCTGCTTACACTCGTACATCAGGGCATCTGCACGCTTGAAGACATCGTTATAACTTTCGTCGTTCTCAGACTGGTATATAGCCATGCCGCTTGCGACGACAACAAGACCATTGCGCCGGTTATCTTCTACCTTCTTCCTGAACGAAGCAACGAGTTCTTCCCTTCTCTCATAATCGCCGCCCCTTAATATAGCAACGAATTCATCACCGCCGATACGGAATACGGGGCTGTGATCAAACTGCTTACAGATAAGCATGCAGCCATTCTTGATATAAGCATCTCCGGCTTCATGTCCAAGAGTATCGTTGATCTGCTTAAGTCCGTTCAAGTCAAAGACAGCTACACCGTATTCGGTAAGCGAACCATCTGCGAGGCAGTTCTCGATATCGGTCAGAGCCTCAAGATATGCGAGCTTGTTCTTGACTCCGGTAAGTCCGTCCCTGTAAGCCTTTTTATTGACTGCCTCCATATTACGGTTATACGCGACATCCTTGTCCTTATATACGAATGTATGGATAATGCACGTAGCAAAAAGGCCTCCCAAAGAATACATCGGCATCAGCGGTAAGAGCATCTGCAAACATATGAACACCGCCATGATTATGCTCGAGAATCCGACTGTCCTGTAAGATAATCTTCTCTCACCATCTGAACGGACAGCTTTAACGAGAGCATATACCGCCACCGCAAAGAACAGTATTACCTGCATGAACAGGGCGATGTATCTGGCAGGAAGTGCCTGATACTCTTTATCTTCACTGAAAGAGAATACGATCGGATTGAAAATGTTTATGATAAGCACCACAAGCTGATATCCGAAGATCACCCAACCGGCGCCTATGAGAATCTTGCCTAATTTACCCTGGCTCTTGGTAAATGATACTACCGCCCTTGTCCAGCAAAGCACCGAGGCTGCCATGGCCAGGAAATAGACACTTGTAATGATGAATGTGGTAATAATCCATCTTTGCTCATAAAATACGCCCCATAATGCATCAGTAATGTAATAGGTGGTCAGGGCAAAGAGGTATTGACGGTATTTATATCGTGCAGCAGTAACGCCCGTATTCTGTACTTTCTTGAGCGCTTCAAAGTTAATTATAAAACTAACGATCAATGCTATTACAGCAACGCTTGAATAATACACAGATTACCTCGTACCATGCAGATCCGCTTATTGATCTTCCTTCCTATTTTCTAATTATAAAAATCAGATATTTCGATTTGTCTATAAAAATGTAAACAAGCAAAAAACAACCAGTCCACGGAGACTATGTGCCCGTACTGATATATAATCTGAACAGAACGATCTCACAGGGGGGTACCGGATTTGAAAGGCAAAGCATTAACAGCAGCAATAATCGCGGCATCGCTCCTGATGACCGGATGCAATCTGGAAGAGACGGATCTGTTCAAAGATCGCGAGCCCTACGATGTTGATTTTAAGGATGCTCACGAATTTGCGGAGTATTGGTGCGGTCCCTGCAAAGAGGTCGATTCCTATAAGGTTAACGGTCTTATCGCCCACGAGATGAAGGACAAAGAATGGGGCTTCACTTATATCGTTTATGAGGGCTACTACGAGCGCGGCGATACGGGCATCATGGATGTCTACTACACCGCCGAGACTTTCAGCTATTACTATCTTGAGACTTTCATCGAAGAAGCGGATCTCGATGAGTATCTCGAAGAGAACGGACTGACATTGGACTGCGGCGAGATCCATAAATGGGATACCGGCGTTCTCTCTTATACTGCCGAACTCAACATCAATACAGACAGGACCCTGACAGATGATGATGCGGAAGAGATATCGACCACAGTAATCGATGCGCTTGCAGAATTCGATGACAGGGATTTCTTTACAAAATCCGAGAACACATCGGAAGTATTCTTTACCATCTGGTCTGCTCCGTGGGAAAAGGATACCGAGGTCGGCGCTTATTATCACACATGGACCGGCGTATACGGATATACCATGGGCTACAGGCAGGACTGAGCCTTACCCCCTCTCGCTCACGAAAAGATCAAAAAGACATAAGGATGCTTATCGTCAAGATGCAGGCGACGGGCTTACAAAGGCTTCTATTCATAAGGCGTATACTCTGTCTCTAAGATCGAGAACACCATTCTTCCTTCGTAGTGATCTTTACGCCAGAAGAAATCGCGGAATGTACCTTCATAAGTCAGTCCGCACTTCTCGATAACTTTCCTTGATGCTTCGTTTTCAGTACGGCAATCGATCTCGATCCTGTGAAGGCTGATCTTCTCGAAACCAAATGCAATGACTGCTTTTGTCATCTCGGTCGCGTAACCTTTCCCCTGGTATGCAGGTCCGATGACATATTCGATCTCGCCATGACGGTTGCCCGTATCCATAGTAAAGCAGGCGATCTGCCCGATGCATTCACCGGTCTCTTTTTCTATGACTGCCCAACGGTAATAATCGTCCTTTGAATAAGAGACAATATACTTCGTATCGAACAGTTCACGCACTGCCTCTGGAGTTGAATAGTAAGGTTCACCGTAATCGTATTGCGTCTTCTCATCAGCGATCCAGTTCTTAAGCATCGAATCTATATCCGAGTACTCGAACCTGCGAAGGATCAGACGTTCAGTCTCGATTGTTTGCGTTCCGATATGTTTAACCATCTGTCTGCTCCGATTCCCAAATAAGTTCTTCCAGCGTCTGATACAGGCGATCAGGTTCAACAGGCTTTGTAAGATGGGCATTCATACCCGACTGCAATGAACGCTGAACATCCTCGTCAAAGGCATTGGCAGTCATGGCGATGATAGGTATCGTGGCAGCATCAGTTCCGGCGAGTGCAGTAATCATCTTATCCTGCTCTTCACGTCTGACCTGTTCACTTATCAGCTGTTCCTTCAGATTGCTTCTTTCCTTAAGATCATGCTGTTCGGTAATATCCGCAATGAACACATAGTATATTCCGCCATAATTATCGGTCTGAGTATAGTGTCCGTAATCATCCACCCAGCGCACGGCGCCATCCTTTCGGATGATCCTGTACTCGACATGATCCATATTCTCACTGCTCATTCTTATCTGGTCATTCACTGAATTGGTAACTGCAGCATAATCATCAGGATGGAGCATTCCTTTGAATGTATTACCGGTATGAGCCTTGAAATCCTCAATGTCAGCACAGCCAAACAGACTTACAGTCGCGTCATTGGCGTATATGATTTCCTCATCGCCTTCAGCCTTATAGATAAAGAAACCACCCGGCATATGCCTGCCGATCTGGTGGATAATGCCCATAGTCTCTTCATTTAAGACGAAATTTCTGCCGAACATGTGGTCGCTCCTGACAAAGACTGCATCGATAATGCGGGTTTCTTAAACTACTATTGAATTATATCATTCAGTCCATATATATAACTGAACTTTAAAAGTGATGAAGAATCCTTCTCCTGACCCTCGAGTTCGTCTTTTAAGGAATTGTCTTTATCGATGATGAAATAGATTATCTTACAACCATATTCCTTGGCCTTCGGCATAAAATACTCAGCTACCCATTTTGTATCGAGCGGATTATCCTCGAATCCGTCTCTGGTATCCGCAACATAATTGCATCCCTCGTGATCTTTTATCACACGCAAAGCGTGTTCGAGCAGTGTTCTGTATTCTTCCAGCTCACAATTCTTTTTCCAGTGAACGAGTACCAGGATCATTCATACGCGATGTACAGGTTAACTCCTTCGTCCATAGTCTGAGATGCAAGTTCTATGGACTGACCACATTCCAGCGTAATCAATTCCAACGAATCCTTATTCATGTTGATGGTGCCGTTTTCATTACGTTCAACAAAACATCCGTCTTCTATACTGAGTACTATTTTCTTTGCACTCACGTATTTGACGGTTATCTTCCCATCAAACCCGTCATAGACTTCATCACCTTCACTTAGAGATGTGTAGACAACAGTATCTTCTTCAGTTGAACCCTGGTCATTCCATTCCGTCTCGATGACCGTGAGCTTTGTATCCAACTCTTCATGCTCGGTCTTTTCCGGTTTAACTGTTTTTGTTGCATTGCACCCAAAGACAGAGATTATCATCAGACCTGTAAGGATCACACTTGCGATCTTCATCCCTGTATCTTTACGCATATCAGCACCTCCCTTGTATACCATAAATACAAGATTGCCGGACGAATTGTTGCATGAAGCTGTTTGTTTACCGGATTATCGCTTTCCCGTCTTGATAAACTGTATCAGTTCCTCAAGATCATCGAAATCATCATAATCGCCCATGATGCCTTCACGGTGATATACGATGCCGGCCTTCTCATTACGCTCAAGGCAGTCTAAGAGTTCTTCCACACCGTACCTGCGTGCAAATTCGGCAAACGCACGCGCCTTGATCTTCTCTGCATAAAGACCCTTGCGGCAGTCCGCAGGCTCGCACTCATAGCATCCGCTTATGTCCTTGGCGATACCGCACTTGCGCACCTCGCACCATTCCGCGTCCTTGCACCAGGAGAGTTCCTTGAAGCCGTCCCTCTTGCAGCCTTTGCAGACCACATTTTCGGAGCACAGACAACATGCCAGACCACAACGTGCGATACCGAGTTCTCGCTTCATAATTCTCTCCTTATAAACACTGATATTATAACCTGCTATCACCACGAAGCGATCTTTGCGCAGGCATCGTCCACCATCATCTCACCATACTCGCCTTCGAAAAAGTGATCCGCGCCGTCAATTATGACCAGCTCGGAAGAAGGCATGATCTCAAGCACCTGATCGAAAGAAGTCGGATCTTCTCCGTAGCCGTCATAAGTGCCCATGTAGATAACAGTATCAAGCCCGCAGGACTCCAGCAGATCGTAGATGCGGAGTGTCTCGCAAGATCCGTCTTCGTATGCTACCTGGAGTTCCTCGCCAATGACGATCGCAGGTTCGACAAGGATCATTCCCATTACCTCGGATGCTCTGTCGCAGCCGGCGAAAGCAGCCACCAGTCCTCCCATGCTGTGCCCCCAGAGGTAAACACAATCGCAGTCGACTTCGGGAAGATACTCAAGAGAATCCATGACTGCATAGAGATCTCTTGTCTCGGACAAGAACACCTGTCCGTAGTCGGAAGGCTGCTCTGCATCGGGATCGGAATAATCTATAAACGAGAATGCGACTGCAGCATATCCGTTATCTGCGAAACGCTTCGCATCCGCCTCGTAATCCGTATACGGCTGCAGCAGTCCGCAGGAAAGCACTATAACCGGGAAAGGACCGTTTCCTTCGGGCAGGTAGAGTTTGCCTTCAATCTCCATTCCGTCTCTATAGAAAGAGACCGCTTTCTCAGTATCGGAGATATCAGTCACGAGCGGAGCTGCCGTCTCATAAACGATATCTATATCATCTGACGGGAGCTGTTCTTCATCACCGCTTCCCTCTAATCCATCAGTAAGATACTGATCGAACTTAAGACAATCGTAACTGATCTCATATTCAGATCCGTCCGCAAGGTTGATCAATATGATACTGTTTTTCTCAGGATCAAACTTATCGCAATAATCAGTGAAATTATTCGAATTAATATCAATGCCTAAGTCTGCGGCAACATCAGGATATGTCTCGACAAAGGAGGAATTCTCCAGATTTCCGTAACAAGGGAATGCTATCTCGATAATGCCGTCATTCAATCTGTATATGCATGTATGGTTACGGAAGTCCGTCTCGGATCCCCATGCGCCATTGCATACCAGTTCAGGCTCCCCGTCTCCGTTAAGGTCTGCAAGATACGCGCAAAGTTCGTCCTGAAGCCCGCCATAGGCTGCGAATTTCTTGCCGGTATCGTCATCGATCAGGTAGGCATTAATGGCAGCGATACTTCCCCACGAGAGATCTTCATATTCGATATGCCAATTCTCGATGCCCAGTATCGGACCATCATAATCCTCGGTTATCTCGATTGGCGTGAAGGGCTCGATTGTTTCTTCAACTGATTGTTCCGCAGACGGTTCCACGCCCGTCTCCTGGGTGGTCTGCTGCGAACAGGATGTCATGAGAAAACATGCAATTACAAGAATTGCCAACGGCTGTGATTTGATTTTTCTGTTCATATTATTCCCCAATAATAATTATATGGACCCTCAGGTCTCACCCTTATTATATTCCTTTATCTCCTGAATCAATTTGTCCTGTTTTTTTGTTTCGGAGAATACCCTGTAGTAATAGAATCCTGCAAGGAAGACATAAGGGATCGTAAACGAACGGTAGAATTCGAACCAGCCCTGCGGCGTGATGGGGCTTACAAACATGCTTACCAGCCAGAGCATCAGTCCCACAAGCACACAGGCGACGAGGTACTGTACGATGATCATCACGAGCGGACTTACGCTGTCAAAAAGCTTATGCATGAAGAGAACGAATGTCGCGATTGCGCATGTCGCAAACATGACAAGCACGTTGATGTTGTTCGTCTCTGTTCCTGCGATGATGTTGACGATCGCACCGATCACTGACATTGCCGTAAACACGCAACAGAGTTCCAAAACATATTCTTTGATCTTACCTGCCATCAGCTCAGCCTCCTCATTCTTTGAAGATACTCGTTGAAACTCTTCTTGTAACTTCTGTTGATGCATATCCTCTCGCCATTATCGAACGATGCATAGACCTTCATGTTAAGGTCCGGCTTTAACTGCTTTATCTTGTAGATGTTGATCAGGTTTGATTTGGACACCCGGACAAAACCGTAATTCCAAAGCATCTCTTCGCATGCGGCAAGCGTGTTCATAACACGGAAGACTCCATTCTTCGTATATGCGAACAGCTTGCGGTCAATGTGATCGAGATAATAGATATCCCTGGGATCCAAAAGGATCTCTTCACCGTCATCAAGGTCTTCATCAGCAGGGCGCCCCTGAAGTGAGGGACGCTCTGAGTTGACCGTGTCTATGAGCTGTCTGATGACCGGACGCATATTTGCGTAATACACATCCACGCGCTCATCGTTATTGTTCTTGTCTTCGTAGAGATTAAGTTTCATTTATCAGATTCCGGCTCCTTCAAGGAAACTCTCCACACTGTCCATGTAGCCTTCGGGATCGTCGATAACGCCTTCGATGTGAGCGCTGTCTGCGTGGTAGATCACCTTATTCTCGCAAGCAATATTATCATAGATCTGAACCACCTGGTCAGGAAGGCAGATCAAGTCCTGATCGGATACGATGATCATCGTCGGGATGTAATCAGTCTTGACCACATTGATCGTGTCACCATCATCGTAATCGATACCGTATGCGACTTTCGCAAATGCCTTGCTTGTACCTGTAAGATAAACAGCCATGAAAGAGTTGGTATCGCCGTCACCGAAACTCTCCTTGAGGATAAGTTCCATTCCGGGAACAGGAGAATCGCAGATAATGGCATCAGCCGCTTCAACAGTGCCGGGAGTAACATTGGAAGCATAGATCGCAGCTGTCTGCGCACCCATCGACTGACCGTGAACGACAACCTTATCGGCGCCAAGCTCTTCTCTTGCGTACTTAACCATTGCCTTTACATCAAGGGACTCTTTGATACCGAAAGTCACCTTGTCATCCGCATTCTCTCCGCAGCCTCTCTGGTCGATCGCAATGACATCGAAACCGTCTTCCAGGTACTGCTCAGCGAGAGGATATACGCAATATCTGTCTCCGCCTGCACCGTGTACCAGTATGACGCACTTGCCGCTGCCGTTGTCGAAATACGTACCGGGCACGACGTTGCCGTCCTCTGCCGTAGCAGTTATTTCGATGCCCTCATAAGTGTTGGTAAATCCTTCCGTGTCGTATTCCCACATTTCGAGCTGCATAATGCTGTTGTTGTGCGTATCTTTATCATCATTCTGGTAGAGGATCCTGTTTGCTATGTAACCGCCCATTGCAACCGAACCTGCCAATCCCAGGAAAACGATAACTCCCAGCGCAATTCCTAAACCCTTGATGATCTTGTTCTTTTTCATTGTCAAAACTCCTTTGTTTCGCTTGATGAGTTTACCATAGCAAAAACCACGCTGCCACGAAGGCAGATCCGTCTAAGTTGCATTTCGGGAGGGACAAGTTGCACTGATACTTTGTCTTAAATCACTGTAGCCATATAATACGGAAGCCATAGCATATTGTCTTCTTGCTTGATCTCACCATGATGCAACACTATGCCCTTTCCAATTCCGGTTCCAAATGATGCTTTAAACTTAGTAATAGATTTAATACTCTTATGATCACCTGATTTAACCTCAATCGGACTTATCTTGCTCCCTTGGCGAATCA
The DNA here is from genome assembly GCA_024692105.1 of Saccharofermentans sp. Next base: position 662 of record JAILMZ010000119.1, on the reverse strand, counting down.
GGAAATCAATTTCCATCTCTGTCTTCTTTGTTTCTTTATTGACCTGTTTATAGAAATATGCTTTATGACCATTTGCTCTAAGGCATTGCGCAACAATGTTCTCTATTATCATTCCTTCATTTACATGGAGCTTGTCATATAAGATCGATTTATATAGTTCGTTCTCAAGATATGGGCGGTCTTTATATGCTAACGAGATAAGAAGTCCTGTATCCATCATATAGCACTTAAATGACGGATCAATGGTAGACAGATTCAATGCAGCACTCGGATTATCAACACTATTGGCAATATTAATGATCATTGCCTCGTCTAACCACTTTATAGGCCCCTTATAATCACGAATTCGTGCATTAGGATCAATGTGAGAAAGAATATACCTTTTATCGTGTTTAGATAGTTCAGAAGGTATTCTGTCGAAGAATCCGGTTACATATTCAGGGTTTTCTTCTTCCTGGTCTTCCATATCTTGACGGTATAAGTTTAATATCTGTTGTTTAGCAAAATCGACTTGGCCAAAGTCCTTGCTTTCAACATATGCAGTTACCACCTGGGGCATACCGCCAACCAGCATGTATTCTCTGAAAGATTTCATTATAGACTGATGCAGTCCGGCTACAGGCTTTAGTGTTTCCACATGTTCCCTTAATGCCGGCATGATC
>JAILMZ010000045.1 GCA_024692105.1 Saccharofermentans sp. | reverse complement strand
GTTGCAGTCATAACCCATGATGATAACGTCGCCGTCAACACCGTGAGAGATGTTAGCCTTATCGAGAGCTGCAACAGCACCCTTAGCCATATCGTCGTTCTCTGCATAGATTACGTTGAAGTCTTCACCGGAATCGATGACTGCCTGAACGATCTGCTCTGCTGTCTCTGCGTTCCACTCAGCTGTCTGCTGTGTAACGAGTGTCCAGTTGTCGTTGGAATCTACCATGTCCTGGAGAGCGCCGGAACGGCCGATCTGAGCTGCAGAACCCATAACGCCCTGGATGTGGATGATCTTGTACTCATCAAGACCCTGAGCCTCGAGCCATGCAACAGAGTTGTCGCCTTCTTTTCTCATGTCAGAAACGATGGAAGCAACATAGAGGCTCTCGTCTGCATCGATCGTACGGTCGAAGAGGATAACCTGGATGCCAGCTGCCTGAGCATCTGTCAGAACAGAATCCCAACCGGAAGTACCAGCTGCGGAGATGAGGAGGTAATCAACATCATCCTGGATGTACTGCTGAGCTGCAGCGATCTGCTCATCGTTCTTGAGGCTGTAGAAGAAAGAAGCGTCATAGCCGTTCTCTTCTGTGAATGTAGCCTTCATGTCGTTGTCGTTAGCTGTACGATAACCGGACTCGTTAGGATCGTTATTGATGATAGCAACCTTAATGAGATCTCCGTCATCTGCGTCTGCTGCAGGAGCATCTTCGCCGTCGTCAGCTGCGCTTGCGGGTGTATCGTCGCCAGCGGGTGCTTCAGTAGCAGCGGGTGTCTGTGCAGCGCATGCGCACATAGAGAGTGCCATTGCAGCGGTTACAGCAACTGATAAGAACTTCTTCATAATTGTTTTTCCTCACTTTCATATGATTGTCGTTCTTGTTTTGCGGCACCGGAACCATGCCGGTGCTCTTGTTAACTCGAGTTTGCCTTTAATGATTTCTCAATTCAATGACGTTACGGGACATTTGACTCTGTAAACAATACAAATTTTCGTGTATTCTTAAGAAACAATACAAATTTTACGAACAGAAGGATTTTTTGTTGGAAATCTTCATATTTCCCTTAGATAAGTTGGAAATCTTCATAACCGGCAGAAAATTCTCAAACGTTTTCGGGTTGTTAATCCGTCAAAACGACAAGAAAGATTTGTGTATTTTTCTGACAAACAGAAAAGTTTGATAAAAAAATGCAGTAGTCTTTGGTGAAAAATCTATGAGGTGGATACATGAAATATCAATCTGTTGCCCAGTATCTCAGAGAGTACATCGTACTCCACTCAAAAGACCCTTTAAGCCGTCTGCCTACGGAGCTTGAACTGCAGGAAAGGTTCGGCGTAAGCCGCCAGACCGTAAGAAAGGCAATAAGTATCCTTAAAGAAGAAGGACTCATTAAAAGCCGCAGGGGCAGCGGTTACTACGTATCCGATCCGAGATTCTCATCTTCCATGCAGATAGCCGTCATCACGACCTTCATGGACGACTATATCTTTCCTGCCGTGCTCCGCGATATGGAAAACGTCTTATCACCGAGCGGATACAACCTCCAGGTTTATTCCACACTGAACCGCGTCTCAGCAGAAAGAGAGATCCTCTTAAGACTCAGGAGCCACCCCGTAGGCGGTATTATCGTGGAAGGATCCAAGACCGCCCTTCCCAATCCGAACACAGATCTCTATCAGAACCTTAGGGACATGGGCATCCCGATCGTCTTCTTCCAAGGTCGCTACGCTGACCTGTCGCACATCCCCGCCATCACGGACAGTAATTTCTCCGGCGGATACATGCTCGCGCAATACCTCATCTCAAAAGGACACAAGGCAATCGGCGGCATATTCAAAAGTGATGACATGCAGGGACCAGAGCGCTACGGCGGCATGATGAATGCATTAAGGGATGCAGGTCTCCCCGTCCCCGACCACTCCGTGTGCTGGTACGATTCCGAGCAAAGAACAAGGTTAATAGAAAATAAAGACGAAAGTTTCCTTATGACATTTCTCAAGGAGCGGCTCCCCGCTTCAAGCGCCGTCATCTGCTACAACGACGAGATCGCTTATCACCTTATAAAAGATATTCAATCTATAGGAAAGAAAGTACCGGATGACCTAGCCGTCGTCAGTTTCGACAACAGTTATTACAGTAAGATATGCCCGGTCCCGATAACTTCGCTCTGGCATAAGAATAAGACGATGGGAACGGAAGCTGCCGGCAAGCTGCTCGATCTTCTGAGAGGAAAGGATGCGGGATCATCAGTACTCTCCTGGACGCTGGTCACAAGAAAGAGCGGCTGATATCAGTAATCTCTTGAATCAATAAGTTCCTGCGTCAGCATGTCGGGCGTGAAGACAGTCTCTTCAACATACTGATACTTCTCGGGCACTCCGCCTGCTTCGATCGTCTCGATAACATTTTCGACAAGAGGTCCGAGCATCGGGTTGCACTCGACGTCCAATGAGATCTTGCCTTCCATGCACACCTCGAGGCCCTGTTTCGTGGCGTCGAAAGATATTACCGCCACGCCGCCTTCGCCGCAGGTATAGCCGTATTTCTCGAGGGCTTCTATGGCACCGAAAGCCATGTTGTCGTTCTCGCAGTATACGACGTCGATCTCAGGTCTGACGTCGCTGTTGATGATGTAATCCCTTATGAGCTCATAGGCCTTGGCCTGAGTAAAATCACAGTCAAACTGAGCGAGAAGGTTCCAGTTGTCATGCACTGCCAACGCATCTTCTAAAGCCTGCGTACGTCCGATCTGGGCCGTCGAACCCAAGGTGCCTTGTAAATGTATTATATTTACTGCATCATCTTCGGCGAATTCATCTTCCATCCATTCCGTAGCCTTCTGGCCTTCAAGATAGAAATCCGCGCCAACATGTGCGGTAAAAAGATCATCGTCGCTGACGTTGACCATTCTGTCCACGATAATTACCGGGATGCCTGCATCCTTTGCTTCCTGCAGTACCGCCTCCCAGCCTTCTTCCGCGATCGGCATGATTACGATGTAATCGACTTTCTGCTGGATATACTTACGGATGGCGCTGAGCTGGTTGTCCTGCATCTGCTTGGCATCATCGAAGAGCAGTCTGTATCCGTTCTCTTCAGTGAACACGTAATTGATGGATTCCGTGTTGGCGATCCTCCAGTCGGATTCCGCGCCGACTTGCGAGACGCCGACGACTATGAGTTCGTCATCACCTGTCTGCTGCTCATTGTTGCACGAACACACAAGGCAGCAGCCGAGTACGGCGGTAAGTAATACGGATACTATCTTCTTTAACATTTTCATTCACTCTCCTTGGAAGCAGGGATCCTTGCGGTGACCGTCGTTCCGCCGCCTTCTGTGCTTTCAACGCTGAGGCCGTAATCAGGTCCGAAGAACAACTGCAGACGCTCATGCACGGTCGTAAGACCAAATCCTACGCGTTCTCCGCTGGCAAGCGACTTTCTTATCTGAGCGAGCCTGTCTTCTGTCATGCCCACGCCGTCGTCTTTTACCTCAAGTACGATATCGTCACCTTCAAGATGTCCCATAACGGATATGTGGCCTGCAGCTCTCTTGAGCTTGACGCCGTGGTAGAGCGCATTCTCGACCAAAGGCTGCAATGTGAGTTTCGGCATTCTCACGCTCTTGATCTCGGGATCGATGTCGACCGAGAAGTTCAGGATGTCCTTGTATCTTACCTGCTGGATCTGCAGATAGCTTATGACCTGCTTCTCTTCGTCGCCGAGCGAGATGATATCTTCGCCGTTGCTCAGAGACGACCTGAAAAAAGAAGACAGGTTCGAGACCATCTCGACTGCATCGTCAGACTTACCCGCCTCGATGAGCCAGATGATCGTATCGAGCGTGTTGTAAAGGAAGTGCGGATTGATCTGCGCCTGGAGGAGGGCAAGTTCCGCTTTACGAAGGCTCTCCTGCTTCTCAGTTGATTCCTTCATCAGGTTGTCCATTCTGGCGACCATCTTCTCCATACCTTCGCTAAGGTCCTTGATCTCGTTGATGTCGGACTTAACAGGTTCTTTTACGGTGAGGTCTCCGCCTCCGATGTCCCTGATGCGCTTGCCGAGTTTCTCGACCGGCTCGGAGACAGATTTAGTAAGCCTGCTCGTGTATTGCGCAAGGAAGACGACGCCGCATGTGACGAGGATGAGGATGATGACCATCTCCACGAGGAGCTGGAGCTGTATCTCGTTCTGCATGGCATTGAGTTCTACCGCCTCGAAATACAGATAGTTATACATGTACTCCTGAATGAGAGACGTAAGAACATAGATATTGTTCTCAAGCTGGATCTGCTTGTCGTCGTAACTTTCCGTATCCGCGATCGCCTGCATCTGTGTCTCTAGCGTCTTGCACAGGTCGAGAACGCTCGTTATCGCGGTAAGGCTGTCCTTGTCCGTCGTACTCTCGATGAGGCTGCTCGCAAGCTTTTCCGCCTCCAATACTTCCGCCACGGGAAGTCCTTCGGAGTAACGGCTTCCTACAACGTAGTAGTACATCTTAAGGTCGATGTCTTCTTTGAAGTTCTGGTTGAACTCGGAGACTGTCGTTATGTTGTGAAGGAAGCTCCTGTACCTTGCCTGGTAGAAGACAATAGTGGATATCGTTACGATGATTACTACGACCGTGAGCGAGACGAAGGCGTTGAACAGCCTCCTCATTCTCCCCGAGATCGAAGTATCGTTGCCCGGCATCAGTGCTTGCCCCCGCTCCTGTAGTCACGCGGAGTGCAGCCCTGTGTCTTCTTGAACAGGAAACTGAAGTAATGCGGATCCTTGTAGCCCACTTCGCTTGCGATCTCGCCTGACCTCTTGTCCGTCGTCTTAAGAAGTTCCTTGGCCTTTGCCATCCTCTTGGATGTGACATACTCTGTTATAGTGCATTTCATCTCCTGCGAGAACTCGGCGGAAAGATAATTTGCACTTATGTTGACCTCTTTGGCGATGCTGCTCAAAGAGATGTTCTCGTCCGTGTAATTGCTGTCGATGTACTTTATCGCACGGGTAAGGATATCCTTGTACTGTCCTGCCGAATACTGCGTCCTGAGCTTAACGGCAGCCATGAGAAATTCCGTGATGTATCTTCTCAAATCCTGTATTCCCACGGGCCTGTCGACCATGCCGACGCAGGTGACGTCAGACAAGAGTTCTTCTTCGCTGATGCCCAAAGAAGCCACATAGGAAGTAGCCGTAAATCTCGTCTGGAGCATCAGGTAATGGCAGAACGGCTGAGAACCTGCGGCATCCTGGAAATCAAGCAGATACTCTCCGACAAAGCTCGGGATCTCGGATGCTTCGGCGGTGCTCATAACGTCCGTTAGGATCGACGGACTGAACTTGGATACATCCATTCCGCTTAAACTTCCCGCTCTCTTGTGCTCGTCCGGAGCAGATACCGTCTTGGTCGTAAGGATATGGCAGTCAGGCTGGATATAGCGGTATGCCCAAAGCTTCGACACCTCGTCAAAACACTCCTGCAGCTGGCTTAACCTGTTGACCGGGTTTGCCGATGCGACATACCACGGCCTCTCGCCTTCGTACTTGCTGTAACTGCTCTGCACCGAAGCGATGCATCCGCTTATATAACCGTCTATCGAATCCTGTCCGCCCTTTATCAGCACCATGTACGTCGTCAGATTCCATCTGAAGAGCAGGTACTCGGGGTGCTTCATGAAGTGGAACAGGAGGTTTTCTCTTACCTTATCTTCCGACTCGGAATAGTTCTCACCCAGTATGGAAAAGAATGCGAGAGAATAACACTGCGCCTTGATATCAAGATCCAGCTTGGCAGCTTCTTCGTAGATCTGCTGCACGGGAAGTCTTCCGGACACTACGCGCTCCATGAACTTCCTTCTTGCGTACTGGTCGTATTCCTGCGAATCCTTCTGGAACTGCACCTGGTACTCGCGCTGTTCCTTCTCCTGCTCGATCTTGTCCCTGATCTCTCTTAAGACCTTCATGAGGGACGCCTTCGTAACGGGCTTGAGCAGGTACTGCTCGACACCTATCTCGATGGCCTGTCTCGCATACTCGAAATCATCATACCCGGAAAGGATGATTATCTTCATGTCCGGGAACTCTTCCAACACAAGCTTGGAAAGCGACAGTCCGTCCATGAACGGCATCCTGATATCGGTAATAAGAACATCGGGATGTGCATCCGTGATGAGTGGCAGAGCCATCTCTCCGTCAGCGGCCTCGCCTGCGAAAGTATAACCGATACTCTCCCACGGCACCGTGTCCCTGAGAGTCTCTCTTATCGTGCTTTCATCTTCTACGAGGAATACTTTGAGCATAGCTTATTCGGTGAACTCCTGACCAAGGAACATGCATCTTAAGAATCTTCCGGACCTGCTTATGAACTCATCCGGCCAGTGGCCTGCAAGTTTCTCTTCGTCTGTCAGAAGTTCGGTGTTAAAGATAAGTGCATTGGAGTACTCGTTAGCAGGACCTCCGATGGCACGGCAGCACCAGCTGATGTTGTTCTCGTCAAGGAAAGCCAGCCACTCTTTTGCCTCATCCAGGTAGAGTACGCTCGTACCCGTGGCATCCGTCGTATTCCACTCGGTCACGAAAACGCAGACCTCGTTGTCTATCGCTTCCTGCAGGTAGCCCAGCTGTTTCTCGCCGTCGGTGCCTGCGCTGAAATGGAATGAATATGCGATGTTGTCTTCATCGATCGGATCGTCTGATGCGGTATCAACGTCGCGGCACAGAGAAGGCGTGCCAACGATGATGATGTTGTCGGGATCGTTTTCTCTTATGACTTCGATGAGGTCTTCAGCATATGGCACGATGCAGTCATCCCATGTGACCTTCTCTTCTTCATCCTCATCATCGAAAACAAATCCGCCGGGCTCATTGCAGATCTCATAGATAACATTGGACTGCTCGCAATAGAGCGCCGAGTATCTCGAGAAGAAATCCACTGCGGCATCCCTGTATTCATTAGGATCGCCGTCAGTCGTTATGTGCCAGTCTATGATGACATAGATGCCCTGGTCGATGCACAGATCGGTGATCTGGCATGCCAGGTTAAAATAAGTCTCGGAATCATTGATGTAATCGTTGCCGTCTTCGGATTCAGTCTGGACCGCGATCCTCAGGACCTCCACTCCCCAGTCTTCAGCAAGTGTCTTCACGGTCTCCGCGTTGAAGAAGTCTGCACTGCACTGGTTAAGTCCATATGTGCTGATTCCCTTGAGCTGGACGATCTCGCCGTTCTCGTCGACGATGTTGGGACCGTCTATGGAAAGCTGACCGTATTTCGAGACGGGCATTTCCGTTACGACCGCAGTACTGCACGGTCCGTGCAGAGGCTCCGGCGTAGGAGTAGGCGTTGCCACCGTCTCTGTAGGCGGGGGTGTAGTCTCTGTGGGATTTGTTGGGATCTCGGACGGCAGCGTCTCTGCGGGAAGCTTATAAGAGCAACCCGATAAGACGGCGGACATGACTAATATCGTGCACAGGATAAGTGATACCGCTTTATTGTTCATGCCGCGCTCCATCTGATATTACTCTTCGATAGCGACAACTTCGCCGGCCTTCTTGTAGATGGAAGAAGGAGCGACGGTGCCTCTTACCATGGACAGAGGATAGATCCTTGAGCCGCGGCCGATTACCGTGCCGGGATTAAGGACGCTTCCGCAGCCGACCTCTACATTGTCGCCTAAGATGGCAGCAAACTTCTTGAGGCCCGTAGCGATATCTCCGCCCTCGTACTTAACATGTACGAGAGTCTTGTCTGACTTAACGTTGGAAGTGATGGAACCTGCGCCCATGTGTGACTTGTAACCCAGTACGGAGTCACCTACGTAGTTGTAGTGGGGAACCTGAACATTATCAAAGAGGATAACGTTCTTGAGCTCGGTGGAGTTGCCGACGACGCAGTGTGTGCCTACGATGGCGCTGCCTCTGATGAATGCGCACTGTCTTACCTCTGTCTCGGGTCCGATGATGACGGGGCCCTTGATGTAAGCAGTATCAAAAACTGTCGCACTCTTTGCGATCCAGATATCCTCGCCCTTCTGCTCATAGACTTCGGGATCCAATGTGGGGCCGATCTGTCTTATGAAGTCTGCAATTCCGGGAAGCACTTCCCAGGGATACTGCTTTCCTTCAAAAAGCGGTGCCGCAATGGTGTGCGACAGGTCAAGGTATTCACTGATCTCAAACATGTTCTTTCCTCCGTCAGGTGATTATTACGTCGCAGGGTATATCGTGACAGGTTCGTTCTCCGGGAACTGCCTGTCGACACGGAAATATACGTCATTCTCTGCGCTGGAAACTACGATCGGGCAGTTGACCACGCCGGTATTGGAACCCACTCCGGAATAGTCGACCGCAACGATAATGTCGCTTACGTCGATCTGGTCTATCGTATCTTTACGTCCGACGATCTCGATCTCGACACTATTAATAGGGAATTCCACGGAAACATTCTGCGGAACATTGATGTCTTTGTTGATGGGGACTGTCATCGTCTTGGTGACGACAGGGTTGTTGTTGATCTGGATATAGAGCCAGAGCGTCATCGACAGGAATATCGACAGCAGGAAGAACAGGACTCTCGTACCGGTGGGAACGCGCTGCGCATTGGACTTGTCGGCAGTTTTTGTCCTGATGGTCATTGTCTCTGCAGCATTCTCAGCCTCAGCGGAAGCAATGGTTACTTCTTCGCTCTCAGCGACCTTGACCTTCTTGCGTCTCATCTTGCCAAGGAGCTTGCTGATGCCCTTCTGCTCTGACTCCTGGCCCTCGAGGCCTAGGAGATATGCGAGGTTTGCTTCGAGTTCTCTTGTATCCTTCATCTCGAAAAGTCTGCCGTTGACTGCAATGGAGACCGTTCCTCTCTCCTCCGAGACGACGACTACTACGGTATCGCCCATCTCACTGGCGCCGACTGCGGCCCTGTGTCTTGTACCGTATCTGTCGAGGGAGTGCATCGTGACCGAAAGGGGCACATGGCATCTTGCAGCGACGATCCTGCCGTCTCTGATGAGAAGGCCGCCGTCATGCATCGGGGAACCCTTGTAGAAGATGCTCGTGAGCATCGTGCTCGTAACGGCTGAATCAAGTGATACAACGTTCTCCTGCGTAAGGAGTTCGTTGAGCTTTGTATTCCTCTCGATGAGGATCAGCGCGCCGGTGTATGTCTTTGCCATATCACCGCATGCCGTGCAGATCTCGTTGATGAACGAAGTAAGCCTTGTCCTGTCATCTTCCTCGCCGTGCCTTAAGACATCTAAGAACTTGAGAGATGACGACCTTAAGCCAACCGTCTCGAGAGCCCTTCGAAGTTCAGGCTGGAACAATACGATGAACAGTATCGCAAAGACGTACAGGAACGTATTGAATATGAACCCGACCATGTCGAGTCCGATGATTCCGCAGAAAGCAACGAAAAAGAGGATAAGAACGATACCCTTGATGAGCTGCCACGCCCTGGTCTGTCTGATGAACAGCAGTATCCAGTAGAAAAGGAATGTTACCATGATTATGTCCAGGACATAGCGGATAAAATCCCACGGACTTCCGAAGAAGAGAACTCCGTTATCGAGGCTCGCGATGAGCTCGTTGATGAATTCTATTATCTGATAGATAAACGATTCATTACTCACCTTGAGGACCTCCGTGCAAAATATCTAAATAATTATAGCATATTAAAGAAAAAGCAATCAGGAAGTTTTGGGGTGAGAATGTGTGAATTAAGCCCACGGATCTGCGGCTGCAGGAGTCCTTATGTCAGACAGGCACTGGATCTCGTTGAGGAACCATTCGCCCGTCGAAGGCTTCTTGCGGAGCTTGATCTGCCTGAGGGAATCTGCGCCTGCGCTCTGCACGTGCATTACTGCCCAGTTCTCGTTTGCAAACGAATAAGGATTGGATGAGACGTTTACCGCAAGGGGAAGCGAAGGCGTGTAGTTATTCTCGACAGTCGCACCTTCGAAGAAAGAGAACACCTTGTACTGCTTTCCTGCAAGGCGGTCCTTGAGGAATTGCTTCTCGAAAACAGACATCTCCTCGGGTCCCTTAAGGACATTCAGCATAGCAATCGTAGCGTCCGTATCCTTCTCATAATTGCAAAGTACAGCCATGACCAGAGCCGCAGTCTTAAAAGGCGTATCAAGAGTTGCTTCGGGCAATGCCTTAAGTTCTGCCTCATTAGTCGGAAGTGCGTTAAAAACAAATCTTTCGGTATTAATGTCGCTCATGTTTATTCTCCTTTGAATTCAAATCTTTTAATATTCTAACACTAGCATTCTTCTGACATACTCTTCCCTCTCGAGAACACCTTAACTAATTTTAGGTCTTCGTCGAAGATGTTGATATCGGCAGGCTGCCCCGCCCAAAGCGTGGGAGGCTCGATATTAAGCCTTCTGTAAGGGGCGTATACCATGGCATCAATTATCATGTCCGCAGGTATTCCTGCGTTCTTAAGCCTCATCGCTGCTTCCGGAAGGAGCGTGACCGAACCTGCAAGCCTTCCGTTGCTGCCCAACGCCTTGCCGTCTCTTACCGTCACTTTGGCTCCGCCGAGTTCATAGTTTCCTTCAGGCATCCCTGCAGCGCTCATGCAGTCAGACACTGCGATCACCCTGCCTTCGTAAAGATCGAATAACATCCTGAGCACCGGCGGTTCAACATGCATTCCGTCGCATATTACCTCGACAAAAACTCCTTCGGAATCGTATGCTGCTCCCGGTATTCCCGGCGCACGCTTAAGGCAGGGTTCCATGGCGTTGAGAATGTGCGTGACGGATCTGCCGCCGCCAGCAAAGAACTTCATTGCAGTCTCATAATCAGCTTCAGAATGGGCCGCCGAAAGGACATACTTATCTTTGAATTCACTGCAGAATTCTTCCGCGCCCGGAAGTTCCGGTGCGATGTCTACGATCTTGATAAGTCCCGGGAATTCTTCTTCAAGATCACGCATGATCTTATTGTCCGGAAGTATCAGATATTCCTTGTTCTGGGCTGCCGCCTGTTCCCTGCTGAGGAACGGGCCTTCAAGATGCACGCCCAGTATCCGTGCATAAGGACTTGTCATGTCTTCCTGGATCGAGATCGCATCAGATACAGCCTTCAAAGCCTTGCGTGTATCCGCGCCTGACATCGTCATCGTTGTAGGCAGAAAAACGCTTATGCCGCACCTTGCAAGGCGGCACGACAGGTCAACTATCCCTTCGGCAGCAGCGTTAGAGATATCGTATCCGAAGCCGCCGTGTATGTGGCTGTCAAAAAGACCCGGAGTGATGTACTTTCCGGTACAGTCTATCGTGTCGACAGGAAGCGGAGTTGTGTTGGCAGGTTCTGGAATGCAGATGCCCAGACCTGGGTCAAACCAGATATCGTTTTCGGCAAGACAGAGTTCACCGCCGAGGAGAAATGCCAGTGTTCCGCCGGCGAGATGGATCATATCAGCCTCCGACCTGTGCGGAAGGAACCTGGTTTTCTTCCTGTGAAGGTATCGGGGTAGCTATGGTACTCTCAGTCGGATTTGCAAGATATTCCTTGTATGCCTTGGGAGTCATGCCGGAATCCGAACCCTTGTTAAGAGTCTCGAGCATAACGAATGCGATCGCATTGATCCTTATCTGAAGGACGTCTCCGGACTTATCGGGAATGCCGTCTTCGTCCTCATCTATATCGTCTTTCCTTATGACGGAATCGAGAAGCTCCGTCGAGTCAGCGGGCGTGCCCTTGATCTGTCCGCCGAAGTCCTGGAGATTAAGGTTCTTCGTATCCTTCATCTCTTCCATCGACTTGAAGTTGTAATCGCCGCTGTCGAAGAAGACGATGGGTATTCCCGCCTCATCGAAGACAACATAATCAGACTTGTTCGCGGACACTTCGTTGTAGATATCCGTCACGCCGTCACCGTCAAGATCCGTCTTGATGCCGGACTCGTTGTAGTAGATATCGAACTTGTAGTTTGTATAAAGAGTATTTGCATAGCAGACATCGTAAGTCTGGTAGAGCTTACGGCGCATAGCGTATTTCTTGCCTGAGATGAGCGAGTTATAACCGGCAGACGCATATACCTTGTCGCCTGCGTAGATGCTCTCGATACAGTACATGACTTCTATGCTGTTTCTTTCCTCGTCTGAAAGCGACTGGTAGAAAGCATAAGCTCCGGCGTAGTTGTCCGAACCTGCGCCGAAAGCAACAAAGTAAACGTCATAGCCCATCTCTGTATAATCCTTGGCCCGGGCAAGTGCCGTGAGAAGACATCCGATTCCCGATGCATTATCGGAGATGCCGTCATAAGAATATGTCGGGCCTGCAGTCTCTTCAGGTTCTTCTCCCTCTTCGGTCTCGGCAGGCTCCGGAACATAAGTCATCAATGTATCGTAATGCGCGCCGATGATGGCGATCTTCTTCTCGAGGTTGTAGTTGCCGCTGTCATCTTCAACGTAGAAACCGCTGCCCTCGATCTTGACGATATAGTTATGGGAAGTCTGTCCGGAAGAACCGGTAAATGTCTGGATCTCGGGATCATAACCCAGTTCCTTCATCTTGTCGCAGATATACCCGCCGGCAGAAGCCTCATCAACAGAATATGCACTGCGGTTCGGGTACAGTGCGGCAAGCTCTCTGGCTATGTCTGCACCGTAGGAACCGTAATCGGCAGGTATTACTTTCTTGGTATCCTCGTCCTTGCAAGAAGCAAACGCAAGGCAGATGGAAGCTGTCAGTACGGCAGCCGTGAACTTCTTTAAAACTGTAGCAATATCACACTTCATATCAGATTAGATCAACCCTTTGGAACTATTACATCAAGCCTTGATGCAAACAGATCCATCGCTTCGTCCGCGGTCAGATCTCTTATGACCCACTTTCCGCGTTCGGCCGCGTCATAGTCTACCACATTGACGGTCGCCGTCCCAGCCTGCCTGAGATTCTCCCTGAGAGACTTAAGTATCATGTCCCTGCCTACGCCCTGCAGAGTAACGGGAAGTCCGAGCTTTGCGTATACTGACGCAAGAGGCGCCTTGAGCATATCGGGAACGCAGGAATAAAGGCTCAGTGCGAGTGCCTCTCCTTCCGAATAGTTCATGAACCTGAAATAGCCTTCAATGGATGCCGCGATCTCGCTTCCGAGCGTAAGCAGCTTGGGGTTCTTCCTCTCGACCGCAGACCTTGCCGCATAGACGCGGTTTAAGAATTCACGAAGGTCCGTATCCTTGGTAAGTTCCGTGATCAGGACGGGATCTGCGAGGAGTGCCAGCCTTATGATTGGGGCATAGCCGTTGGACTTGTATTTCGAGGGCACGGTCGAAAGGAATCTCGGGTCAGCAAATACTGCCGTCGGGTCTGCCTTTACCGCTGCCGTGTCCTTATACTTTCCGGAGTTGAGGTAAGCCTTCTCCGCGACGGTGCTCTCCGCCATCGAACCGAGCGTGGTGGGCACCAGGATGAGATTGCATCTGCCTGAATATACGGAAGCCGCGAAAGACGCGCAGTCGATGACTCCGCCGCCGCCCAAGGCGATTATCCAGTCCTGTGCGCCGAGTTCGGTATCTCTTAAGTCCGCGACGATATCCGATACCGTCTTAAGGCTCTTTCCCGCTTCCTGTGCATCGCAAGTAATGAGCCTGGGATGTATGTTCCTCAGTATGAACTGATTCTCGAATTCATTGTAGTAATAGCCGCTGACCGGTCTGTCGGATATGATGGCTACCTTAAAGGGAACCGGATCGCTGATGCCTAGATTGTTCTTCTCCAGAAGATATCCGGCTACGAATTCCATGGCAATGCCGTTGCCGCAGAAGCAGTCGTAATTCCTATTGGCTTCAAGCCTGTCCAAAGGATTACCTCCCTAATAAAAGATAATTTGTATCTTACCACAAAAGTGATAGAATTAATCGATATGTCAATCCCGCACAAGGAGTTAACCATGAAGATTAGGACAAGATTCGCACCCAGCCCCACAGGTTTCATGCATGTAGGCAACCTGCGCACGGCTTTGTATGAGTACCTGACGGCAAAGCACGAGGACGGAACTTTCGTGCTCAGGATAGAAGACACCGACCAGGAACGTTATGTCGAGGGCGCGACTCAAGTAATATATGACACGATGAAGCTCGCAGGCTTAGATCACGACGAAGGTCCGGATGTCGGCGGCGAATACGGCCCCTACGTCCAAAGCGAGAGACTGGGACTTTATAAGCCCTACGCAGAGCAGCTCGTAAAAGAGGGCAAGGCTTACCGCTGCTTTTGCACCAAGGAAAGACTCGATGAGTTAAGGGCAAACGCTCCAGAAGGCGAAGTCGTCGGCTACGACCGTCACTGCAGGGATCTTTCACAGGAAGAGATCGATGCCAAGCTTGCTGCAGGCACGCCCTACGTAATCAGACAGAAGATGCCTTTGGAAGGCGTTACCACATACACGGATCTCGTATACGGCGAGATATCCTTCCCCAACGAGGACCTCGACGATCAGATCCTTCTTAAGACAGACGGATATCCCACATATAATTTCGCGAATGTCATCGATGACCACACCATGGGCATCACGCACGTCGTAAGAGGAAGCGAGTACCTTTCTTCCACCCCGAAATACAACCTCCTCTACGAGGCTTTCGGCTGGGAAGTCCCCACATACATCCATCTGCCGCTCATCATGGGCAAGACCGTTGATGAGAACGGCAAGGAAACCGTATCAAAACTTTCCAAGAGACACGGCTCAACGGGATTCATGGATCTCGTTAACGAAGGATACCTGCCCGAGGCGATCATCAACTACATCGCTCTTCTCGGATGGGCACCCGAGGGAACGCAGGAGATCTTCACGCTTGACGAACTCAAGGCGCAGTTCGACATCAACCGCATCTCCAAGTCCCCTGCAGTCTTCGACTACGACAAGCTCGCATGGGTAAACGCAGAGCACATCAAGGCAATGTCTTCGGAAGAGTTCCTTAAGCACGCCCTTCCCTTCTATGAGCAGGCCGGAATAAGACCTGACTGCTATGAGCTCTGCGAGGAGATCTTGAAGCCCAGGATCACGAAGTTCAACGAACTTACCGAAAAGCTCGCGTTCATCGGCAGCTTTGCCGATTTTGACATCTCACTCTTCGAGCACAAGAAGAGCAAGTCGACTCTCGAGACTTCAAAGGAATACCTCACAAAGGCCGTTCCCGTTCTTGAGAATACACCGTGGGAGCGCGAAGCTCTTACGGAAGCGATTAAGAAGATCGCAGAAGATAACGAAGTAAAGAACTCCGTTGTAATGTGGCCCGTAAGGATCGCTGCCGCAGGCGTGGCAGTCACTCCCGGCGGATGTGCTGAAGTGCTGATCCTGCTCGGCCGCGAAGAATCACTTAAGAGAATAAAAGCAAGCCTTGCAAGGCTGTAAGAATAAGGAGTTAACAATGGCTGAAAGCAAGAATTTCATTCATCAGATCATTGACGAGGAGCTTAAACCCGGCGGAAGAGTATACGGTCAGAAGATACATACCCGCTTCCCTCCCGAACCGAACGGTTACCTTCACATCGGACACGCAAAGGCGCTCGAGATTGACTTCGGTACTGCAGAAGCATATAACGGCATCTGCAATCTCCGTATGGATGATACGAACCCCACCAAGGAAGATGAGGAATACGTCGAAGCGATCAAGGAAGATATCCACTGGCTCGGTCACGACTGGGACGACAGGTTCTTCTATGCATCTGAGTATTTCGATCAGATGTACGAATATGCGGTAGAACTCATCAAGAAGGGCCTTGCCTATGTCTGCGAGCTCACACCCGATCAGATGCGCGACATGCGCGGTGATACGAAGACTCCCGCACAGTCTCCCTACAGGGACAGGCCCATCGAAGAGAGCCTCGACCTCTTTGCAAGGATGAAGGCCGGCGAGTTCGAGGACGGAAAGATGACCCTGCGTGCCAAGATCGACCTTGCATCCGGTAACTTCAACATGAGAGATCCGGTCATCTACAGGATCAACCACCTGCCCCACCACAGGCTCGGCGATAAGTGGTGCATCTACCCGATGTACGATTTCGCGCACCCGATAGAGGATGCACTTGAAGGCATCACCCACTCCCTTTGCTCGCTCGAGTTCGAGGCACACCGCCCGCTCTACGACTGGGTAGTAAACAACATCTCGGTTGAGTGCAAGCCCCGCCAGATCGAGTTCGCACGTCTCGGCATCACGCACACCGTGCTTTCCAAGAGAAAGCTCCGTGCCATGATCGAATCAGGCATCGTATCAGGCTGGGATGACCCGAGAATGCCTACTCTCTGCGGTCTCAGAAGAAGAGGCTACACTCCCGCTTCGATCCACAATTTCTCTGAGAGAAACGGCGTTGCCAAGGTCAATTCCGTAGTTGACTTCGCGTTCCTCGAATACTGCCTCAGAGAAGACCTGAACGAGCACGCTAAGCGCGCGATGGCTGTAATCCACCCCGTTAAGCTCATAATCGACAACTATCCCGATGGACAGACAGAGGAGTTCGATGTCGAGAACAACCCCAAGGACGAGTCGATGGGCACACGTAAGGTAAGCTTTTCCAAGGAGCTCTGGATCGAAGCAGAGGACTTCATGGAAGTTCCCGCTCCCAAGTATTTCAGGCTCTATCCCGGCAACGAGGTAAGACTCAAGTCCGCATACATCGTTAAGTGCGTTTCCTGCGACCACGATGCTGACGGCAACGTCATCGCGGTACACTGCGAATATGACGAGACATCAAAGGGCGGCAACCCCGCAGACGGCCGTAAGATCAAGTCCACCATCCACTGGGTCAATGCAAATGACTGCATCGACGCTGAGATAAGGCTTTACGACAGGCTCTTTACCACAGAGCAGCCCGATCTTGCAGACTGCAACTATCTCGACTTCATCAACCCCGATTCTCTTACGATCGTCAAGGGGGCCAAGCTCGAGAAGTCTCTTTCCGCAGCTGCTCCCGAAGATAGGTTCCAGTTCCTCAGGAACGGCTATTTTTGCGCGGACAGCAAGGATTCCACACCTGAAGCTCCCGTATTTAATATGGCTGTATCACTCAAAGACAGTTACAAACCCGAGTCTTAATTGTGTGAATTGATAATTCAAAGATATTTGAAGTAATAATTTTTTAATGTTAACATTTTACCGTCGGAGCATTAGTTCCGGCGGTTTTGTTATAGGGGGTAAGAATTATGTGGACCAGGAAACAGCTTAAGGAGAATGCCAAGAACGTTCTCTCTAAGTACTATTGGACGGCCTTTGCCGTTAGTTTTGTAATCGGGCTTGTTGCCGGATCAGGCGGAGGCGCGAGTTTCTCTTCTTTTTCCAGGATTCCGGATACTATCGCCAAAGAGATCAATTCTTCCGGCGCATCTCCTGAAGATATTGCGGAAACGATCCTGGATAATCCCGAGATCCTTACGATCCTGGTCGTTACTCTCGGAGTCATGTTCGTTATCAGCGCAATAGTATGGGTCATAGGCACCGCTTTGAACATCTTCCTTTTCAATCCGCTCAGAGCAGGCAAGTATGCATACTATATCAGACAGAGAGAAGACTGCGGCAAGTTCGGCAATCTCACTCTCGCATTCAAGAAAGGTAAGTATAAGGGAACAATTAAGACCTTGTTCCTTAAAGACCTTTACCTCTGGCTCTGGTCTCTCCTGTTCATTATTCCGGGAATCATCAAGAGTTATTCGTACTTCATGGTCCCCTACATCGTAGCCGACCAGCCGGAGCTCGAGTCTTCCCGCGTCTTCGAGATCAGCAAGCAGACAATGAAGGGCAACAAGTGGAAGCTCTTCGTTCTCCATCTCTCATTCATCCTCTGGGAACTGGCTTGTGTATGCACATGCGGAATCGGATTCTTATTCCTTGCGCCTTACAAGGAAGCAACATATGCCGAGCTCTATGCCTGCCTTAAGACCAAGGCCATGAGAGACGGCATAATCGCAGAAGGCGAACTTCCCAGAAGCCTCTGGAGCGATTCATCGCCGGCAAGCAGTTTTGAGTAAATACTTCCTTTTGGAATTTTGAGGAAAGGGCTGTCTCAAAGATAATGAGCGGCCCTTTCTATTTCTGTTATAATATTCCTGTTTTAAGGAGTGTGTTCGATGGATATAGGTGCAATAATGCTTCAGCTTCTCGGGGGGGTAATAGTTACCCTTGAGATCTTCGGATTCACGCTCATATTCTCCATCCCCCTGGGCCTTCTCGTTGCCAAGGGAAGGATGTCCAAGAACATCATCGTATCTTCCCTCTTCAGGCTTTACATATCTATCCTCAGAGGAACGCCGCTGATGCTCCAGCTGCTGCTGGTGTATTTCGGACCGTACTATCTGTTCAAGGTAAAGACAGGCGACATCACAGTAGGACCGTTCGACTACCGCTTCATCGCGACTATAATCGGATTCTCACTGAACTATGCTGCGTATTTCGCGGAGATATTCAGAGGCGGAATCCAGTCTATCTCCAAGGGCCAGTATGAGGCTGCGCAGGTACTGGGCTTCTCCAAATCCCAGACATACTTCCGCATCATCCTTCCCCAGGTCATAAAGACGGTTCTTCCTTCCGTATCCAACGAGGTCATTACGCTCGTAAAGGATACGTCGCTTGCACAGGTATTGTCCGTAACCGAGATGTTTACCGAAGCCAAGGCGCTCGCATCTGCGAACGTATCCGTCATACCTTATGTTGCCGCGGGCGTGTTCTACTACGTCATGAACGGCGTTATCGAGATGATCATGACGCGCATCGAAAAGAAGATGTCTTACTATTCGTGAGGTTAACAGGTTATGAGTGATTCGATTCTTGAGATGCATGACATAAAGAAGACCTTCGGTGATCTGGAGGTTCTTAAGGGCATTAACCTTAACGTAAACTGCGGCGAAGTAGTAGCGATAATCGGACCTTCCGGCGGCGGTAAATCAACACTTCTGAGATGTGCCACCACACTCGAGAAGATCGACTCCGGCAAGATAGTCATCGCCGGCGATACTCTTTGCGATACACCTAATGACCGCGCCGTATATGCTGACAAGAAGATGATGCTCGAGATAAGGAGCAAGTTCGGTCTGGTTTTCCAGAACTTCAATCTGTTCCCGCATTTTTCAGTAAGGCGCAACATCACCGAAGCTCTCATCCAAGTTCACAAGAAGAGCAAGGAAGAAGCTGATGCCATATGCGACGGCCTGCTTAAGAAGATGGAACTGTACGAGAAGGCCGATGCTTATCCGTGCAATCTCTCAGGCGGACAACAGCAGCGTGTGTCAATAGCAAGAGCGCTTGCGGCAAACCCTGACATCATATTCTTCGACGAGCCTACTTCCGCATTAGATCCCGAGCTTACAAAGGGCGTATTGGAAGTAATCAAGGATCTGGCGCAGGAACACATGACGATGGTCATCGTAACGCACGAGATGACTTTCGCCAGAGATGTCGCAGACAGGATCGTGTTCATGGACGGCGGTGTCATTGTCGAGGAAGGTCCCGCATATGACCTCGTAACGAATCCGAAGGAAGAACGCACTAAGGCTTTCCTGGCAGGTTACTGATTCTCTGCATTTTATTCTGCAAAACATAGCATTTGGTAGAACAAATTGCAGAACTCTGGTCAAGTCCTAAATTGTGTGTAAATTCATTTTCCTCAAATGCTTTTCCCATTTGTTGGTTGTTATGCTATTTCTTTCATGTTTTGTAACCAGACGGTTCTGTTTTCACGGTATGTCGTTATCGCAGTAATTCTTGCACT
>JAILMZ010000109.1 GCA_024692105.1 Saccharofermentans sp. | reverse complement strand
AGACTTTGTATTGCCGTCCTTATCTTTGACGGACACGATACCGTCGAGGCATGTGACCTCGAGTGTCGGTTCCATTCCGAGGAATGTGTATCTTCCCCACTTCTCGGAATCTCCGCAAGACTCGAGCATATATACGTGATCGGATTCGCCCTTTAAGATCCTTAAGACCTCGATGGGCGTCCTGACGTCGGATAATATCTCCGTGCTGACGGGAACGCAGCGGTAGCCTGTCTCAGAGGCATTTGCCGCGTACTCCATTACTTCCTTCTGCGAAGGTAAAAATTCCATGCAGTGCTCCTTTCAGTTTTGAGGTTGTCGGCCCTCTCATTTCCGGATCCTGTGTGGAATAAAAAATCCCAGACAGGATATCTTCCTGCCTGGGACGAATAAACTTCGCGGTGCCACCCTGGCTTCGCATCATCGCTGATGCCTCTGCGGGATACCAACATATCCCCGGCTTCTCACGCGAGCCTTACGTCGTACATTTGATACGCCCTCCGCGGTCCATTTGATGATCTGTTTTCCGCCTTACTCTCAGCAACGAAGGCTCTCTGTGGGATCATGTATCACCGTTATCTCCGCTTCAACGGTTTGATAAATTGTTGAGATAAAAATATACTTCGGGCCCGGCGTTGTCAAGCCTTTTTTGAATACTTGTCCGGATCAGTTCTTCTTTATCTTGATCTCGAGAATGCCGAGGAAGAAGCTGCTGAACATCAGTTGGATGCCGGATACCAGCAGGATCAGCATGGGGATGGTAAGTCTCGAGAAGTTCTCGGGGTCCAGATCGCCGAACTGGGAACCTGACCAGATCACAAGTGCCGCGATCGATCCGACCGTACCGATAAAGAACAGCAAAGCGCCGATAAAGATACCTTTGTTCATCGTGAACCTGATCAAGGATTTGTCGATCTTTGTCATGGGGATAAAGCCGGTGATCGATGCGTATTTCTTGGTCAATACATAGAACAGTATCAGCTGGAAGCCGATGATCGCAGCTACGGCTGCATAGAGCATGGTATTGATACTGAACGTTATGCCTCCGATCTCGACCGGATGAATCATGATCGCAATGCTGACTATCATTCCGATGAGCCACAGGATCATGCCCGGATACAGGAACAGCCAGTTAGGCGAATGCATCAGAAGGAACGTGAGGTGTCTCCAGCCGTCTGACCAGCTTCTCAGATGCGGAGGTCTGTCTCTTCCGTCTTTCTTTAACGTGGTAGGGACTTCACAGATCTTGAGTTTGTGAAGCGTTGCCTGGACGACCATCTCGCTGGCATATTCCATGCCCGTTGTATGAAGGTTCAATCCGAGAATGCTTTCCCTGTTGTATCCGCGCAGTCCGCAGTGGAAATCCTTGATGTCGCTGCGGTAAAGGATGCGTCCGATGGTGGAGAGCACGGGGTTGCCGATATACTTATGAAGAGGAGGCATGGCGCCCGGCTCGATGCCGCCTTTAAACCTGTTGCCCATTACCAGGTCATAGCCTTCTCTGAGCTTCTCAACAAAAGGCATCAGATTGAGGAAATCATAAGAATCGTCAGAATCACCCATGATAACGTATTTGCCGAGCGCGGCATTGCAGCCTCCGATCAAGGCGGCTCCATATCCCTTCTCGGGAATGTCGACCACTCTTGCGCCGAGTTCTCTTGCTATATCCTGGGATCCGTCCGTACTTCCGTTGTCGGCAATGAGGATCTCGCCGTCGATATTATTATCCGTAAGGAATGACTTTGCTTTTTTAATGCAGATGGGCAGCGTTAAAGATTCGTTCAGGCACGGCATTAAAACGGTCAATTCCATATGTTAACTCCAATCTGTTCTGTCACTTATAACGCAATAATTATAACACTATGCGACTTTGGGCTTCAATGAAACCGGCACCGCGCAAAAAGAACTCCCGCGGAGTTGGCGCGGGAGATTTTGGTCTTATTATTAAGTTGTGAGTTCAAGGATTGCTATCGGGTTTCCAGTTCACTTTCTGAAAAGACTTCAGTTGCGATGATTGCTTAGATAACCGAACCAAGGAAGGCCAATAGCTTACTTGATTGTGATATACTTCCCATTGGTCTCACCTCCTGCTTTCCATCACTCGATTTCCTTTACGTACTGTATATTTCAAGTGATTGATTCCTTTTGTTGATGGCTTCAGTATAGCACCGCCAATGTCAGAAATCATTAATAAAAAATGAACGATTGCTGACATTCAGATTACATCTATACAGCCCCGTAAATAATCAGAATCTGATGTTACTCTTCAGTGAAGAAGCCGCTTCCTCGCCTGCAAAATACTTCACGATCTCAAGTCCGAAATCATGAGAAGTACCCATTGCCTGGCTCGTGATTATGTTGCCGGACCTTACTACGGGAGCATCCTTGTCGACGACGGCGCCGTCCGCTTCGAGCTTATCGAAAAACGACGGGTTGCATGTGGCGGGAACGCCTTTCAGAAGTCCCAGACCGGAGAAGATCGTGGGAGCTGCGCAGATGGCTGCGACTGCCTTTCCGTTTCGCGCGAAATCTAAGACAGCATCCGTAAGGGCCGCGGTCGATCCCAGGTTCTCCGTTCCCTTAATGCCGCCTGGCAGCACGAGCATGTCATACTCTGCAAAGTCTATATCCTTAATATTCTTATCTGCCGTGATAACGATGCCTCTTGAAGCGGTAACGGTATTGCCTTTCATTACCGATACGACATCACAGTCTATCTTGGCGCGTCTTAAGAGATCAACAGGCGTTATTGCCTCGACCTCTTCACTTCCGTCTGCTATGAATACCGCGATCTTTGCCATATTTGTAACTCCTGTCATATAATTAATTATCTTGAATTATACATCATGGAGGGTTTCCGATGGTCAAAACAAGAAAGCTGATGAGCGTTGTCCTGGCAGGTGTAATGCTGCTGTCCGCAGCGTCATGCTCTTTGCTCGATCAGGGTAAAAAGACAAAAGAAGCAGATCCTGATGACATCATAGAACTGGCGGAAGACTTCGCGAAGAGCGTTACTACCGCAGATGCAGATAAGATACTTAAGAATTTCGAAGACATCAGCGATACGCAGGCCGACCAGTTCAGGGAATACCTCTCGCTAGAAGACCAGGATGAAGACAGCATCTATCTTAAAGAGTACATAGCAGGCACGATGGAATACGAAGTCGACGAAGACTCCGTTGATATCGATGAAGATGAAGCTTCTTGTGACATCTATATCACCATGGTCAATTATTGGGATGCAACGGGCGAGCTGGAAGCCGATGTAGACGAGATGTACGACGTCCTCTCATCGTACAACGGGACTTTAGAATACACCGTGGCCCTGACCTTTATCTGCGAAGACGGAGAGTGGATGCTCGCGGATGATTGTTTCGATGACCTGGACAAGGTATTCTCTTATGTGGATTACGAGTTCGAACTGGACAACAGTCCTGAAGCCTTACCGTCAGTCGAAGAGATCAGCTGGTATAACAGCAACGGAGGTTATGTTAATACCTCATACATCGAACTGGATGTTTATTTTGCCGAAGATATATATGCTAACCTCTATTACGTTGTCAGCAAGGACGGCGAGGAGATCTTTACGAGCGATATGTATCTGGTTGAAGGGACCATCTTCATGGCATGGTATGCCGATTATCTCGTAACTGATGATTACGGCGATTATATCGAGCCGGGAGAATACACCTTCCAGGTCTATACCGAAGACGGCCAGTGGCTGGCAGAAGCGACAGCCTCTGTATCCGTATCATCTGAAGGAGAAGGCGGCGGGCTTCTGGAAGGCGTTTATCTGGGATATCCGTATACAATCTATGACGACTCCTTTGCAGACATTGTTGATATGTATTGGAGTGACTGGTACGGCACTTGGAAGCTCACAGACAACAACACCTATTATTCTGACACGCAGAATCTCTGTTTGGAGATTTTCATTGACGGTGAAGGAGAGGAATTGTACTATGCCTTCTATTACCTGGGCAAGAGCACATCTGACACCGTAGATATCAATGTCTCCGCACCGATGTATTCCGGTACTGTAAAAGCTTTTACAAACCCGGACATGAGCAAGAATTATGAGATCATCTATTATTCAGATGATATTGAACCGGGCGATTATGTCCTGGTGATTGCTGACAGTTACGAGAGCCTTGACGAT
>JAILMZ010000090.1 GCA_024692105.1 Saccharofermentans sp. | reverse complement strand
GATCAGTGATCTTCCCGGCAGTACCGGACAATCCTTCTGCGTTGTACATGTAGAATACATGATAGATAACGACGAGCACGACCGTTACCCACCTTAAGTTGTCAATATATGACTTTCTCATAAATCTACCACCTTTGCCATAAATCTTAACATCAGTGTATATGCGCAGGCAAACAAAAACCACCAACTCTACTTTACAAGAGTTGGCGGCTTATGTTAAAAATCGTTGCAATCCGTCAGCTGATCATCTGTCGATGACATCGCCGTTCTTTATAATCTGAATATTGGAATTGTATTTCTTCAGCAGGTCGTAAATTGAATAGAGGACCTCTTCGTCGTCTG
Source organism: Saccharofermentans sp. (assembly GCA_024692105.1). Next base: position 6,321 of record JAILMZ010000090.1, on the reverse strand, counting down.
CGTTGAACGTCGTTTGTCCCTTCTGAAGGAGCGGCTTGTGAGAAGGCGTGAGATATGTGCCTTTCATTGCCTTCTTTCTCTCGTCCATGAAGCAGAAGGTTACTCCGCTGAATGTAGCCTGTGTCTTGATGGTGTTCATTCCGAGATAAACGATCTCTTCAATGTTCCAGAGCTTATAGCCATGAAGCGTGCCGGAACCGAGATACATAAGCAGTTCCTTGTTCTCTGTGACCATCATGCCGCCGAGCTGTTCTTTAATCTTATACTTGCTTTCGATCTTCTTGTCGAATCTCTTGTTGGCCGTCTTGTCTGCGATGACCGCAAGAACAATGATGACGATAAAACCGATTACCAAAGCAGGTCCGAGTATTGATACCAAAGTGTCCTTGTCCATATGTACCTCCTTTTTGCCGTTTGTTCCGGAATAAGTTGATTATATAACAGTTAGTTACTGTAACTTCAAGAGCAGATTACATATGTCCTGAGCTTTACCGAGCCCTTCCTGCACATACGAAGATCCGAGGGAGTACATGTTCCTTGACGTGAACGTGGGGATCTTGATCCTTTTATTCTTATAGCAGAATGTGAAATACACATATCTCGTTCCGCCGAACGGTCCCTTCATATAACTTGAATTGATATCGACAAGATCTTTGGCATGACACATCTGGAACTGAAAAGGATTCATGGCAGACACGTATGCCACCCTGCCGGAACTCTCATCGATCCTGAAGACGCATCCGCATGTGCCCGTGTTTTTGTTTGTGAATGTAAATGTCCTTCCGAAGTTCTGCTTCCCGGAATTCTTTTCCATCGTCTTCTTGGCAAAAAGGATCATTACCCTGTTCATGTAGACCGGATAGAACGACAATGATAAAAGCACTGCCAGAATCACCCACAAGGATATCAGTCCCTCTTTTCCTACTATAAGGCCGATGACCAGTCCGATAAGAACCGCTATTGCCGTCGGGATCAAGAACGAAAGAATTATCGCCAATACGCTGTACTTTTTCATTTGTCAGTAAGTCCCCTCAAGCTGCACAGTTCTGCCATCTCTTTTTCTAAGAGACGGAATATGTTTGCCACGAGATAACCGTCTGCTATCGCATGGTTCATGCGCACTGTAACGGGCATCATTAACCTGCCGTTTTCTTCGCGGTATTTGCCCCAGTTTACTATCGGAAGGAAATACAGATATCCGTCGGGAAGTTCGATGTTCAGTGAATCATAAGAAACCCAGGAGATGTAAGATGCATCGAACCAGTTCGGGTGACCTGCCGCATCAAGACCGTACTCTCTTGTCTGCTTGGCCTTCTCTATGTCTTCCGAAGCATTCTTGTAGAACGTCTCATAATCAGGATCGTAATCCGTATATACCGGAGTGCATGTCTCGGTATCCTCGTGGAAGATGTACTGCGTGGGATTGATCACGTCAAAGCAGACCAGTTCGTCTGTCTGCCAGAGATACTGCATCCTGTAATCGTCCCTGGAATTAAGTGCCTTGCACAGGACGTATAAGAAGTTGATGTAGAATTTCGTGCCGGCCTCTTTCGAGAGCGAGACGAGATCCGTAACGTCTATCCTTGCCGTCATGGATACGGAACACTTGCAGTCTTCCGTGAAGTGACGGTATACGCCCTTGCGGTAGTATGTATCTCTGTCGATTACTTTGTAATTACTCATGGTGTTTCCTTTACAGGCCCTGATAGTACGCCGTCTTGTCTTCGCTGCTGTATCCTGCCTTCCGGTAGAAATGATGCGTGTTCGGATTTTTTGAACCGGTCATGAGCATCATCTTATAGCAACCGTTATCAATGGCGATCTTCTTTGCGTAAGCAAGACACTCGCCTGCATATCCGTGACCGCGGTAATCTTTGTGCGTGACGACATTCTCCACAAAAGCATACGAACGCACGCCGCGTGTAAGATTCGGGATGATGACGCATACACAGGACGATACGATCCTGCCGTCGATCTCGTTTACTATGAGGTGATAGTCGGGATCTGTCACGATCTTATCCCAGGTATTGCGAAGATGTTCATTGTCTTCGGGTATGCTCGTCTCGTGAAGGTGCAGGTAGAGCTCAAGCATTTCATTCAGGTCTTCCCTTACGACTTCTCTTATCATGTGACCTCCTTGACCATAACATCGTAGCAGAGTTTGTCGCCGTTACCTGTCTCTATGCTGTGGTATTCGGTCTCCTTGTAACCGCGCTTCAGGTAGATCCTCTTTGCAGGGAAAGACGCATCCAGTTCGATCGTCTTGTGGTCCTTCGCGATCTTTTCTTCCGCGAAATCCATCATGTATCTGCCGTAACCTTTGTGCTGGCATTCGGGCAGTACGAAAAGACGGTTGATGTGGTTGCCGCTCACAGTCACCGTTCCGACGATCCTGCCTTCATCTTCAAGCAAGTAGACACAGCCTGCGTCGATATCGGCTTTGATCTTGTCATCCGAATGATGCCTGCAGAAAAACTCGACGGCACCCTCAGGATAGTAATGCGGATAGACCGCCGTTATCGTTGTCTCGGTGATCCATCTGACATCGTCAAAGTCATTAATGTTTGCAGTTACTATCTTCATCTTGTTTTAATTGATCCTTTAAGAAGCGCACTTCCATGGTCTTACCTTATCGATCCAGCCGTTCGCTTTCCAATACTTGAAGTCAGTATACTCCGGGTCGTCTTTTCCGAGGTTTGTCTGCAGCATTCGTACCGCATAGAACTTGCACTTCGTGATGAGATTCGTGTGCGCACTTTTATTATAATCGATAGCAAGGAATTTTCTTGCCATGCCCGTTACTTTTGATATCATCTTTGCGCGTTTTTTCTCCGGAAGTTTGTCCCAGCGGATCTCGCCCAGCAGCTTGAACTTTAATGTCTTGATATAGCTTACGCCCCACCATGACAGGCTGTCTTTGATGTCCTTTGCAGTCGAGCCTTCACCTGCTCCCAGGCACTGCGTAATGATAACTGCACGCTTGCCGAACATCTCTTTCGCCGGGCGGTGCGGCATCCATCTGTATCCGAAATGATCGAGCATCGCCTTCATCGCACCTGTGGCATGGAACACATATGCAGGCGACGTGAATACCAGAAGATCTGCTTCGAGCAGGGCCTTCTCTATCTGTTGCACATACTGCGCATCCTTGCACAGTTCCTGACTCTTCGAAAAGCATGTGATGCACCCGACGCAAAAGTTCGGGCAGTCCCTGGGAAGATAAAATTCCGTTATCTCCGCCTTGTCCTTGAAAGGTTCAAGGAAAGCTTCTTTGAGTTTGTATGTGACACCCTTTTTCTCAGTGCCGTTGATTACCGTTATCTTCATTTTTTAACTCTTCCTTCCGTATAATTTGTCGAACTGCCTGATGTGTTCGTCCAATAGTTTTAATGCTTCCTTCTCGCGCTCCGGTTCTCTGTCACAGATTGTGAGCAAGTAGTAAATGGGAGCGTAAAAATGCAGAGTCATTATCTCCACATTGTCGGTCTTCAGGACTCCCGCAGTTACCATGAAGCCGAAGAGCATTCCCTGGTATGAGAGCGGATCGTCCACGTAGAGTTTCGAGTAGACCTTCGCCAGGTCCTTGTCGTGGAACTGCTCTAAGGTAAGCATCTTCCGGAACTTCCTGTTGTAGTCGTCGTGAAGATAGTAGAGGAAGAATTCCCTTCCGAGCTTAAGCAGCTGGTCTTCAGACAGTGACTCGTAGATGCCGGCATCGGCCGCTGCGTTTGTTCCGTTGATCTGAAGGACCTTTGCCTGTTCTTCGAATCTCCGGTTCATCTCATCGATGATCGCATCGAAGATCGCCTTCTTGTTCTTGTAATGCTTGTAAAGAGACGGGGCCTTGATCCCCACTCTGTCTGCGATGTCACCCACATAGACGTTGGCGTATCCTTTCTCGGAGAACAATGTCAGGGCTTCATCCAAGATCTTTTCTTTGGTATTCATCTTGACCTCTCTTTGATTTGGCTAATTCCAATTAGCCATACTATAGCTAATTCAAATTAGCCTGTCAAGACGGACTTCTCTATTGACGGGAATCCGGGATCATTCCGAAGATGCTTTGCCTTTGGAAAGTTTGTAGAGTTCTTCTGCCGCGATACGCGTTTTCGCGACGATATCGCCTTCCTTGGGGAAGCAGAAGTAGAGGCAGTCGTTGGTGCCGATGGAGACAATGTCTCCGATCTCGTACCAGAAGTAATCCGAGTTCACGCTGTACGATGCATTGGGTGATTGTTCGTAGTGGAGCTTGCCGTCGCAGCCGTTCAGGACGAAACCGTTTACATCGTGATGCAGCCTTCCCGTGCCGACCATATACAGCGCCTTGGAATCTTTGAGTATCGCGATGTCGCACGGGACATCAAGCTGGTATGTTCCATTCTCGAGTTCTTCCCTGAGCTGCTCGCGCTCCCACGCGAACCAGTCCGGGACATGCGTAAACTTCGGCTCGACATTGATACCCTTCAGATATCCTAATGTATCGAGTTCATACTCCGCACCGCACTCGTTGCACTTTAAGGTGATGCCCTTGCCTATGGTCTTTCCTTCGATCATGCAGTGAGGACATTTATAAAGGATCCTGTTAAGACCGTCCGCTCTGAACGGCTCGTCTATCTCAATCTTGTTATCCTGCTGCCACTTGAAGTAATCGAATGTGAATGCTTCTTCAAGCACTTCATCGATCTGTCTTACCTTCATGTTCGCAAGATCTTCGGGAGTAAACAGACACTTCATCTGACAGGAGACCTTAACGTCTCTTTTCTGAAGGTTGTTGTAGAGAGGGTCTCTGGTGAACGCACCGTAAGTTGTTATCATGACTACCGGGTGCTTGAGTTTTTTGAGAAGTATGCCCATCCTTCTGGGTATCTTCGTGCCGGTTCCGTCCAGAGAATAACCTGCCTCGGGATACATCAGCACGCTCGCTTTGTTCTTGTTGAGCGCATAGTCCATGTCGGAGATGAGCGTCATGTCAGACACGAACTTGCGCGTCGGGATATTGCCCAGAGATCTCATCAGCCACTCCTTGCCGACCAGTGCATCCGACGTGCAGACGATGCTGAACGGCTTGCCCTTGAGAACTTCAAAAGCGATGGAAAGATCCGTAAAACTGCAGTGGTTCATCAGGACCAGCCAGGGACCGTCACCCGCCTTTTCCATATCGACTTTCTCACAGGTAAAGTTAACCTTCTTAAGCTCGCCTCCGAGTGCGATCCTGCCGATTCCTGCAAGAAGTCTGGAAGGCTTTTTCGGCTTCTTATGTTCCCATGAAGGAAGCTTCATAACTTCTTCGTAGCTTAGTGTCTTCGTCTTGATCTTCATGAGGCATCTTCTCCCGGTTTGTTATTGTTATTCAGAAAGCAACGAATCAATGAAATTCTTGAGCTTAGCGTCATTCTCTTCCGAAGGCTTGGTAAGCGGATCAATGAGACTTACGGATGCGACAAGCGAATCCGCTTTTGCAGCAGTCTTAAGAGCATTTATGCATTTGCCGGCATCACCGCCGGAACTTGTCGCGATGACGGCGATCTTCTTTCCTGACAGATCGTTGCCGTCCAGGAATGTGCGGAGCGGAGGAGTAAATGTTCCTGCCCACACGGGCGAACCCAGGATGATCATATCGTAGTCATCTTTATTGAAGGTATACGGCTCAAGATCAGGCTTTGCCTTGAAGGTTACTGCAGCGCCGCCCCACATGAACTTTCTCATTCCCTTGTCGGGATATGCCTTCTTGGGTATGAGTTCGATCATGTCAGCACCGGTATCCGCTGCGACCTTCTCCGCAACAGATCGTACATTGCCGTTCATGGAATAAAAAACTATGGCTGTCTTCATTGCCTTCCTCCGTTTTAAGTATATAACAACAGGATAGAGCAAGAGATATTAAATCATCATTAACTTTAGTCATCGCCCCGTCTGATAACAGACACATGCGTGATCTCATTATCCTTATCAGGATACTCTTTCTCAAAATGCATTCCTATAGACTCCGCCGTCTTGTATGAACCGACGTTGGTGTACTTGCAGTATGAATAAAGCGCAGGGTAATCCGTGTTCTCAAAGGCCCAGTCGCGCACCGCAGCAGCCGCTTCCTTTGCATAACCTTTGTGCTGCATATCCCTACGGATGTGATACCCGATCTCAGGAAGCATCTCGCCTTCTATGTTCTGCAAAGTCAGACCGCAGTCGCCGATCATCTCTTCCGTATCCTTCAGGCACACCGCCCACAGACCAAAGCCGTTATCCCTGTAACGGCTCATGTTGCGTTCTATCCATGCCCTTACTCTTTCCTCATCGAAAACATACGGGTAGTGCTGCATGATC
>JAILMZ010000088.1 GCA_024692105.1 Saccharofermentans sp. | reverse complement strand
CAGAACTTCCCGGAAGGCGCCATCGTATCCATGCCCCTCAGAGGTGAGGGCATGTCCAAGGGCAAGACCTTCTGGTACGGAGTTCTGTCCGGAGCTGTCGAGCCTGTTGCTGCCGTTATTACTGTTTTCGCTTTCAGCCTTGTGACGGCATTGCTTCCCTATATGCTTGCTTTCGCTGCCGGTGCGATGATATATGTCGTCGTAGAGGAGTTGATCCCCGAGATGTCCGAAGGAGAACATTCGAACCTCGGTACGATCGCTTTCAGTGTTGGTTTTGTGCTGATGATGATCCTGGATGTGGCGCTCGGATAAAGCTTAATATGAATTCAAAAAATAAGGGCTGACTCAGATGAGCCAGCCCTTTGTAATTCTGATCGGGTTCAGTATCAGCTGAACAGTGAGAGCAGAACGCCTGCTGCGATCGCAGAACCGATAACGCCTGCAACGTTCGGTCCCATGGCATGCATGAGAAGGAAGTTGGAAGGGTTTTCTTTCTGACCGACCTTGGAAGCAACACGTGCTGCCATAGGAACTGCGGATACGCCTGCAGCACCGATGAGCGGATTGATCTTTCCCTTTGACAGGAAGTACATGATGTCTCCGATGATAAGTCCGCCGACTGTAGCGAGTGCGAATGCCGAGAGACCGAGAACGATGATGAGGATCGTCTCGAGTTTCAGGAAGTTAACACCAACTGCAGTAGCACCGACTGATGTTCCGAGGAATACAGTTACGATGTTGCACATAGCATTCTGTGTTGTATCGGAAAGACGCTCTGTAACGCCGGATACTCTGAAGAGGTTACCGAGCATGAGGCAGCCGAGGAGAGGTGCAACGGAAGGAAGGATGAGAACGCAAACGATCGTAACGATGATAGGGAAGCAGATCTTCTCTACCGTGGATACTTCTCTTGTCTGCTCCATCTTTACCTGGCGCATCTTCTTTGTTGTCATCAGCTTCATGAGAGGCGGCTGGATCATGGGGATCAGGGCCATGTATGAGTAAGCTGCGATAGCGATCGCACCGAGGAGCTCGGGAGCGAGCTTGGATGTGAGATAGATAGCTGTCGGGCCGTCAGCACCGCCGATGATTCCGATGGAGGCGGCACCCTCAGGTGAGAAACCGAGAAGGATCGCAACTACGAAAGCAAAAGAGATACCGAACTGTGCGCCTGCGCCCATGAAGAAGGACGAAGGTCTTGAGATCAAAGGTCCGAAGTCTGTCATCGCACCGACTGCCATGAAGATGAGGCAGGGGAAGATATCCATCTTGACGCCGATATAAAGGAAGTCAAAAAGACCCGGATCGATGTGCTGCCCGGCTTCGTTGACATACTGTCCGCCCAACGCAGCCCAGTTGATCTCGCCGTTAAACCACTCGGGGTGGAAGATTCCGCCGCCCGGCCAGGGAAGGTTCGTAAGGAGCATTCCGAAAGCGATGGGCAGGAGGAGAAGAGGCTCAAACTCTTTCTTGATGGCCATGTATAACAGGACACATGCGAGAACGATCATTATAGCGTTCTTCCAGCCATCCTCCGTAATGAAGAACTGGGCAAAGCCCGAGGTCTCCCATAGATTCTGTAAAACTTCTAACATCTAACTTACCTCCGCCTTACTCAAGAAATCGAAACGAGCGGTGTGCCGGTATCTACCTTGGCACCCTTGGAAGTAAGGACCTGAGCAACTGTTCCTGCGCAAGGCGCGTAGATCTCGTTCTCCATCTTCATAGCTTCGAGGATGCATACAAGATCGCCTTCCTTGACTGCCTGACCGACTGCGACCTTAACGTCAAGGATCGTGCCGGGCATAGGTGCGTTAACAGGTGTTGTGCCTGCAGCTGCTGCCTGAGCAGGTGCTGCGGCGGGTGCAGGTGCTGCAGCGGGAGCGGGTGCTGCGGCGGGAGCTGCTGCAGGAGCGGCAGCTACTACGTCGGTTGTTCTGACAAGGTTAGCCTTGCCCTTCTCAACCTCGACTTCATATACTTTATCGTTGATTGTTACGTTGTACTTCATGGTGTTCTCCTTTACTTATTCTCAACAAGCGTGATCGACTTGAATACGAGTTCCGACAGCGGGATGCCCGTGTTGTCGGAAACGATAGCCATGATCATTGCTGCCGTCTTCTCGTCGCAGCCCTTGAGCTTCAGTGTTCCGGAAGAGAACTCTTCTTCGGCAACGGGTGCGGGAGCAGCTGCTGCAGGTGCAGGTGCTGCGGAAGCAGTCTCAGCCTTCTTCTCTCCGGAAGGAAGCTTAGAGATGATCTTGCTTGCGATTGAGATGCAGGCATACATTATGAACAGGACGGCGAAAACAACAGTGATTACGATCCCTGCATACAGGAACATCGTTCCCGCATCCAGCTGGGGCTGGAAGGGAGTCAATGTGCTGGTCATCGTCTCTTCTTCAGCGAGGATAATGAAATCCATCATCAGTCCTCCTTCTTCTCGATCGTGTAGTTGACAGTGTTGGATTCCTTCTCTTCACGTGCTTCGAAGAACTTCTCTGCAACCTGAGGAAAAGCTATGTAGGAGAGAACATCCTCGTCAGAGCGTGCCTTGTCTCCGAGCTCTGCCTTTGTCTTCTCGAAAGCGGGCTCGAGAGTATCTGCATATCTGCCCTGAACGAGTTCCTCAGGCTTCCAGCATCTGTCGATGAGTTCCTGGTTTACTTCGCCCGGAGCCTGGCCATACTCGCCTCTGAGGAACGCCTTGATCTCCTTGGAGATGTTCTTGTAGCGCTCGCCGAGGAGTACGTTCTGAACTGCCTGGTTACCAACCATCTGGGACAGAGGTGTAACGAGCGGCGGATAACCCATGTCTTTTCTTACTGCAGGGATCTCGGCGAGAGCTTCGTCGAACTTATCCATAGCATGCATGTCTGTAAGGTTAGCGATCATGTTCGAGAGCATTCCGCCCGGAACCTGATACTTAAGGATGTCAGCTCTGATGCCGAGGACTGTCGGATTGAGTCTGCCTTCATCAAGGAACTTCTGTCTTACAGGCTTGAAGAAGTCAGCTGTCTTCTTGAGGCGGTCCTCATCGAGGTCTGTCTCATAGCCGAGCTGCTTGAGAGCATAGTTCATTGACTCTGTTGCAGGCTGTGATGTACCGCCGCCCATTGTTGAGATAGCGCAGTCGATAGTATCAACACCTGCCTCAACTGCCTTCACGAGAGTGATGGGGCCGAGACCTGTTGTAGCGTGTGTGTGGAACTGGATCGGAACCTTTACCTCGCCCTTGAGAGCCTTAACGAGGTCATATGCCTCCTGAGGTCCGCAGATACCGGCCATGTCCTTGATGGCGATGGAATCAACGCCCATGTCTACGAGCTGCTTACCCATCTCAACATACTTCTCGATCGTGTGAACGGGAGATGTAGTGTAGCAGATGCAGCCCTGAGCGTGCTTGTTGCACTTCTTAACTTCATCGATGCAGACTTCGATGTTCCTGAAATCGTTCAGAGCGTCGAAGATCCTGAAGATGTCCATGCCGTTCTCGGCAGCCTTACGGCAGAAGAGACGGACTACATCGTCGGGATAGTGCTTGTATCCGAGGATGTTCTGTCCGCGGATGAGCATCTGGAGAGGAGTCTTCTTGCAGACTTCCTTGATCTTGCGGAGTCTTTCCCACGGATCCTCATCAAGATATCTGAGGCAGGAATCGAATGTGGCGCCGCCCCAGCACTCGATTGAGTAGTAGCCGGAGTTGTCCAGGTTCTCGAGTATGCCCTCGAAGTCCTCGAAAGGCATACGTGTTGCGATCAATGACTGCTGTGCGTCACGCAACACTGTTTCGGTGATGTTAACTTTCATATGAAGTCACGCTCCTTGTATAGAGTTTTAAATAAATAACCTTATGAAGTATATAGGGTTTGCCCGGATAAGTGAATAAGAATTTTTTGGTTTAATGGCTAATTTTTTATGCTTTTTTTGTATAATTATCAAACTGTGAAGAATCAGCGGGCCGTCAGGATACTCGCCAACCCCATAAAATTAGCGGTTTACATTCTAAATATGCGGGTGTATACTTAATTGCTCGCAGAGGGGACTTTGCGCCCTTTTAGCGTGCAAAACTTAAGAAAGGAGATGTATTGATGCCAACGTTCAATCAATTAGTTAAGTCCGGCAGACAGTCAAAGACATACAAGTCTGCTTCACCGGCTCTGCAGTTTTCAATGAACACCATCAAGAACAGAGAGACTGATTCCAGATCTCCCCAGAAGCGTGGTGTTTGCACTGTTGTTAAGACGACGACACCTAAGAAGCCTAACTCAGCGCTTCGTAAGGTAGCACGTGTACGTCTGACAAACGGCTACGAAGTTACTGCTTATATTCCGGGTATCGGACACAACCTTCAGGAGCACTCTGTTGTACTTATCAGAGGCGGCCGTGTTAAGGACCTCCCTGGTGTACGTTATCACATCATCAGAGGAACTCTTGATACTGCAGGCGTTGCAGACCGTGCACAGGGCAGATCCAAGTACGGCGCTAAGAAGCCTAAGGCAGCGAAGGTTAAGAAGTAATCCCGCTTTGATATAAGCGGTCAACAGGACAACGCGGGTCAGTACATTGTTCATATAGAGCATTGCTTTGACTTACGCACAACACGTCCAACGAACAACTGAAACGTGAGTACCTATGGTTTCAGTAAAACTGATAATCATGTAAGGAGGGAAGCAAAGTGCCAAGAAAAGGCAATACCCCAAAGAGGACCGTTCTTCCGGATCCTGTCTACAATGATATCAAGGTAAGTAAGCTTATCAACAATATCATGCTGGACGGCAAGAAGGGCGTAGCCCAGAAAATCACTTATGACGCTTTTGACATCATCAAAGAGCGTACAAACGAAGAGCCTCTTGATGTTTTCTACAAGGCTCTTGAGAATGTTATGCCTACTCTCGAGTGCAAAGCACGTCGTGTAGGCGGTGCCAACTATCAGATCCCTATGGAT
>JAILMZ010000072.1 GCA_024692105.1 Saccharofermentans sp. | reverse complement strand
AAGGATCAAGAACATGAAAAGCATTTTGGTAGTCGGAACAGGAAGATTCGGATATCACCTCATCAAGAAACTCGCTGAGATAGGTGATGAGATCCTCGCCGTTGACAACTGCGAGAAGAACCTGCAGCCCGTACTCGAATACGTCACGAGTTCGCTCATCGGAGATGCGACCGATCCCGAATTCATAAGCACGATCGGCGTATCGAACTTTGATGTATGCTTCGTCTCAATAGGAGATAACTTCCAGTCTTCACTTGAAGCTACTTCCCTGATTAAAGAATCCGGCGCCAAGTTCGTTGTCGCACGTGCGTCACGCCAGGTCCACGAGAAGTTCCTCCTCCGTAACGGTGCCGATGCCGTAGTCTTCCCCGAACGTTTCATGGCAGACTGGTCTGCAGTAAGATACAGTTCATCAAGGATCGAAGACTATATCGATGTCCCCGGCGAATACTCGATCTTCGAGCTCAAAGTCCCCGAGAAATGGGTCGGCAAGAGCATCATCGAACTCAATATCAGACAGAACATGCATCTCAATGTCCTCGGCATCAGGAAAGACGGAGTGCTCAATATGGAGATCGCGCCCGACACGGTGTTCGAAGCCGGTACGGCAGTCATGATCCTCGGCAAGGACAGCGATATCAAGAAGCATATGCATCTCACTTATTAAACTCGCTCGGTAATGAAACATGGAATAAATAAGCCCTGCTAGATAAAAGCAGGGCTTATGTTTTGCTTTGTCAGCGGAATATCACTTTCTTACGAGTGCTTCTGTCTCCTGAGCGATAGCGAGCTCTTCGTTTGTAGGTATAACGCAGACCGTTACCTTTGAAGTGGGCTTGGAGATGATTGCTTCCTTGCCTCTTAAGCCTGCATTGGCTTCCTCGTCGAACTCTACACCCATGAACTCGAGGCCTTCGCACATAGCCTTTCTCATGTGGTCTGTGTTCTCGCCGATGCCTGCAGTAAAGACGATAACGTCAACGCCTTCCATGGCTGCTGCATAAGAACCGATGATCTTCTTGCCCTGGTAAGCGAACATCTCGAGTGCGAGTGCTGCGCGCTCGTTGCCTTCGTTCTTAGCCTTCTCGAGATCTCTGAAGTCGGAAGATACGCCGGACAGACCCTGAACGCCTGACTTCTTGTTTAAGAGTGTATCCATCTCGTCGGGAGTAAGTCCCTCGTTCTTCATGAGGAAAGGAACGATAGCGGGATCGATGTCACCTGTTCTTGTACCCATGCAGATACCTGCCAGAGGTGTGAGACCCATTGATGTATCAACGCACATGCCGTTCTTGACTGCGGCAAAGGAAGAACCGTTGCCGAGGTGGCATGTGATGGTCTTGATATCCTTGTAATCCTTGCCGAGGAACTCAGCAACTCTCTTGCTTACATAGCGGTGAGATGTACCATGGAAACCGTAGCGGCGGATGGAATACTTCTCGGAGAGCTCATAAGGAAGAGCATATGTGTATGCCTTCGGGGGCATTGTCATGTGGAAAGCAGTATCGAAAACTGCGACCTGGGGTGTGCCTGCGGGAAGTACTGCCTCACATGCCTCGATACCGATGAGGTTTGCGGGGTTGTGCAGGGGGCCCAGAGGGAAGCACTTCTTGATGACAGCCTTAACGTCATCGTTAACGATAACGGAATCGCTGTAGTACTCGCCGCCGTGGAGGACTCTGTGTCCGACTGCAGCGATCTCGGATACGTCGGAGATAACGCCGTATTCCTTGTCAACGAGTGCGTCGAGGATCATCTTGACTGCAACCTTGTGGTCGGGCATCGGCTCTGTCTTTACGACATCGTCCTTGCCTGCGGGCTTGTATGTGAGCTTGCCGTCGATACCGATACGCTCAGCGTTACCCTTTGCGAGGACGTCGCCTGTATCGATGTCAAAAAGCTGGAACTTCGCGGAAGAGCTTCCGCAGTTGATTACTAAGATCTTCATTCTTGTTTTCTCCTTATATTATCAGCCCTGAGCCAAAGCCTGAGCCTGTACTGCCGTGATTGCTACAGTGCCTACGATATCGTCTGCGTTACATCCTCTGGAGAGGTCGTTAACGGGAAGTGAGAGACCCTGGAGGACAGGACCGTAAGCGGGTGCCTTAGCAAGTCTCTGAACGAGTTTGTAGCCGATGTTGCCTGCTTCGAGAGAAGGGAATACCAGAGTGTTTGCGTGACCTGCAACCGGGCTGCCGGGTGCCTTGAGCTGACCTACTTCCTCAACGAGAGCTGCATCGAGCTGGAGCTCACCGTCTACTACGAGATCAGGATACTTTTCCTTTGCGATCTTAACTGCATCAGCAACCTTTGTTACGTCGTCGTGCTTTGCGGAACCGTAGGAAGAATATGAGAGCATTGCAACCTTTGCGGGGGCGCCGATGAACTGCTCGAAAGACTCAGCGGAGAGCTTTGCGATCTCAGCGAGCTTAGCGGAATCAACGTCTGTGTTAACAGCGCAGTCAGCGAAGATGAACAGACCGTGCTCACCTAAGTCGCAGTTAGGTACGTCAAGAAGGAAGAAACCGGAAACGGAAGAGATGCCGGGCTTTGTCTTGAGGAGCTGGAGAGCGGGAAGGATAGTGTTGCCTGTGGAGTGGCATGCACCGGAAACCGCACCGTCAGCGTCACCGCACTTGCACATGAGGCATGCATAGAACATGTAGTCTGTCTCCATCTTCTCCTGTGCCTTCTCGGGTGTGATGCCCTTCTTCTGAGCCTTCTCGATCTCGGCCTGAGTCTCTTCTTCGGACAGACCCTTCTTCTCAGCCTTCTTCTTGGCTGCAGCTACCATTGTGTCAACACCTCTAAGCTCAACGAACTTGTCGATGTACTTCTGCTTGTTGGGATCGTTGAAAGGATCTACGATCGTAGCGCCTGTGATATCAAAACCTTCGGAATTCTTAGCGATCTCCTCTGGTGTGCCGATGATGATCAGGTTTGCCATGTCTGCCTTGAGGATCTTCTCGGCAGCCTCGAATGTTCTCTTGTCCATGGACTCAGGAAGAACGATGGTCTTCTTGTCGGCTTTTGCTCTTGCCATGATGTCATCAATAAATGCCATAGTGTCTCTCCTTATATTTAAAATATTAGTTTTAACCGTATGCAAGTATACTCTCAGGGCGTTAAGTTTTCAATTAACCTACGGCAAGTCTTACGCCCAAATTATCGGCGGCATAGAACACGTATCTTCCGCCTTCTTCACGAAATACCATGTACAGGGCGGGACTCGTCGACTTGGTGGCGACTCTCATGCCTATCTTGTTGCTGATCGCATCGTACAGATCGGTATCGTCCATCAGAAATGCTATCTGCATCGCATCGACGTATGCATCGTATGCGATGGTCTCACTGTAGTTGCCCGTCGTCATGTAGTAGTACATGTAGATGGAGCCGGTGTTCATGATGAGGCCCCTAAGTTCGTTGTAAGACGTGCTGTCGAGTTCGTTCATTTCGGCGAGGTTCTTCATCGTCTTGATAGTCTCGGTCATTGTTATGGCGGCATTCTCCGTGCCGGAGTAGATGTAGTTGATGCCGTTTTCCGTGTTCTGGTAGGCGTATGCGTAGTATGGCACGCCGCTTCCCGCGAACGATTCTTTTACGATGGTTAGCGCCCTGTCGTAGCTGCCGCCGGCGATAAGGCCGTTCTGCTCTAAGTTGTAGATGAGTTTGAGGTTGATGTCGGATATCTTGTTGCCGGTGATCTCGGTCTCGGGATCGTCCCTTTCGACTTCTTCGAGATCTTCTCCGACGAAAGCACCGTAGATCTGCTCAAGGCTTGAATCATCTTCTTCATCTTCACCGTGATCGTCCGTGCTCACATAGAGCGCATCGACATATTTGGCGACCGTCAGGGACTCCGGGACAAGTTCTCCGTTGTCGTCGAACAATGCGGCGGTAAGAGTCTGGATTTCCTCGTAATCGTTCGAAGTGCCGTACAGGGAATAGTATTCGAGATATGCATCGAGCCACGCGATGTTATCGGATACCGTCGAATAGTCGACATCCGCACCGACCGTGCTCAGATACATTCCGCTGTATGTCTTGAACTGTTTGATGACTTCGTTCTTGAGTGTCGTGGCGGCAAGCCTGTCCCCTGCCTGGATATAGCACTTAAGGAGCAGTGCCTGGTCAGACAGATCGTAGACCGGTGACACCTCAGCTTCCTGCGTGACGAGTCTTCCTTCGATCATGTAAGAACTGGGTATGAGGATCTGTCCTTCAGGGAGCATGAGCTTCTTGGTACGGCTCCAAAGGTAGTCGCTGACGATGTTGTTGTCGGCCGCGATATCCTGCCACTCGTAGCCCGGAGCGGCTGTCTGGTAGAGATTTATCTTAGCAGCGTTGCCGTAAACTCTCGCATAGAAAAGGTATCCCCCTCCGACAAGAAGGGCGACTCCGAGCGATATTCCGATGATCAAGAGTTGCTTGCCCGTAAGGCGTTTCATTGCAATATCTCCGCCAGATGAAATATAATCTTCTATGGATTATACCAATTGAAAGGCATCATACAATGCGCGTAATCGGAATTATTGCGGAATTCAACCCGTTCCACGGCGGCCACGAATACCTGATACAAAAAGCCCGCGGGATTGTAGCAGATCCGAGGGCCATCGTCATGCCCGTAATATCCGGCCCGTTTACGCAGCGCGGCCTTCCCGCACTTCTTCCTGCGCAGATCAGAGCACGCCAGGCCATGGCCTGCGGTGCGGATCTCGTGCTCGAACTGCCTTTCACTTTTGCGTGTGCGCCGTCTTCAAGGTTTGCATACGGAGGCATCTCAGAACTTATCAGCACGGGCGTGGTTACGGACATCGCTTTCGGCATCGACTCGGGTTCACCGGAACTCCTTCGCGAACTGGCTTCCACTGATTTCGAAGCATCAGAACAGTACCGCACCGTGCTCCGTGAGGGGCTTGACGAAGGTCTTTCCTTCCCTGCCGCTAGAGCCGCGGCTATCGGCGCAGTCTCGGGACCCGAAGCTGAAAAGGCCGTATCCGGTCCGAACTCTATCCTCGCACTCGAATACCTTTCCGCTTTGAACAAGATCGACAAGGACGGCCGAATCAACGTCATCATGATCGAGCGTCAGGGCGGCGAATACTCTTCCACAGATACTGACACCGCTGTTCCCGGCGCGGCTGCAATCAGGAATAAGCTGCTGACTGAGTGTGCGCCTGATTACAGACAATCTCAGGTCGCATCTTCCCTGGTCGGCTTAATGCCGGATTCTTCGCTTGCAATAATGCTCGCAGAAGCAGGCAAGGCTTTCAGGTTTATAGATTACGGCAGATACTTAAGGTCTGCCGCAGGACGCGTAACGGCAGATACATCTGCCGATTCCTATGCATACATGGGTGACAGCCTTGCAGGGTATCTGAGGAATGCCTTTGCAGACATAAGGCCCGGAGA
This sequence comes from Saccharofermentans sp., assembly GCA_024692105.1. The sequence goes on along the minus strand of JAILMZ010000072.1, from coordinate 2,677 downwards.
GCTTCCTGCAGAAGATTACGACGGCAAGATTTTCGAGAAACTCACGGCGACAAAGAGATATACGATGACACGTATCGAGCGTGCGCTGGCTTCCTGCGTGACAGGTCAGACCGAGAATGACATCAAGACTCTGGTCCGCCCTCTCTATATTAGGGTAATAGGCTTCAACCGCGAGGGGCGTTACTGCCTTAAGATAATGAACAAGTGCGCGAAAGTGCCCGTGATCACCAACCACTCCGATGCCCTCGAGCTTTACTCCACCCACCCCGAACTTGCGCGCATGCACGAACTCGATATGCGCGCGGCATCAGCATGCTGGGAACTTATGGGCATGGATCCTGCACGCGAATGGGAGATGTCCCCGGTACAAGTGTGACAAAACAAAAGCCGCTCCCGAAGGAACGGCTCTTAAATCTTGTTTGATCTCTAAGAGATATTACTTAGCAGCGTTAGCGGCCTTAGCGAGCTTTGACTTAGCTCTAGAAGCAGCCTGCTTTGTCATGTTACCCTTAGCAGCAGCCTGATCGATAGCCTTCTGTGTAGCCTTAACTGTCTCCTGGACGTTCTCGCCTTCAGCGACGGAAGCCTTTGCCTTCTTGATTGTAGTGCGGATCGCGCTCTTCTTGCTCTTGTTGGCAGCTGCCTTCTTCTCAGAAACGGTTACACGCTTGATAGCTGATTTGATATTAGGCATTATCTTTCACCTCCATCGTTAGTCTTTCAAATAGCACGAGAAATTTTATCACGATTGCTCTGTAACCGCAATAGTTATTTTGCATCCGTGCCTTTTGCCGCTTCATAAAGGCCGATGCTGGCAGCAATGGTGATGTTCAGGCTGTCTATCGCGGAGGTGTGTTCTATCCTCACGGGCGTTCCTATCGAAGCGAATTCCGCGGGAAGGCCCGTCGCCTCGTTGCCCATTATCAGCGAGAACGGCCCTTCTATCTTCGTCTCCTGGAGCTTAACGCTGCCGTCTAACATGAACGGGTACAGGTGGTTTTCGGGAAACCTGGCGCTGTACTCTTCGAAGCTTTGGAACACTTCCGTTCTCACGGAAGCTGCGGCACCCATTGACGCCCTTATGACCTTGGGATCGAAATGGTCGACCGCGGGCGGGACTATCGCGATGTCCCTTACACCGAACCCAAGGCAGCTCCTGGTAATCGTTCCCAGATTGCCTGCGTTCGAAGGACATACGAGGACCATGTGGTTCCCCGGTTCGATCTTGCGCTGAGTCTTCTTAATGACTGCTATGACAAAGCAGTTCTCTTTCTTGGAGAGGATATTAAAGGGTTTCTCTTCGACAGAGACGGGTATGCTGCAGCCCGCGCAGATATCGCGGATCCTGGCCATCGTCTCTTCTGATCTGAAACCGGGATGGATGATGACCGCCTCGACATCGGAAACGGCATGATTCAGGTACTCCATGACCACGGTGGCCCCTAGTGCATATGTTACAAGGTCTCCGTGCTTATATGCAGATACTTTTATCAATTAACATATCACTCCTAAAATATAATTATGCTATTATATCAGTATCTTGATACTGGAGGGAAATATCATGGAAAATAACACAGCACCCAACACCGAGAAGAGAATGGCTACAGAGGCTGAGCTCCAAGGCAACGCAGTTATCTACGCAGTCCTTTGCTACATCTGCCCCCTTTGGCTCATCGGTCTCCTCGCTTCACCCGAGAAAGATTCAGCTTTCGTAAAGAATCACGTTAACTGCGGAATCCTGCTCTCCATCGCAGGCGTTGCTTCCGGCGTTATCGCAGGCATCCTCGCTTTGATCCCCGTTGTAGGCTGGATCCTCGCAGGTCTTGTTCCTGTTGCACTCCTTGTTGTTGCGATCCTCGGCATCGTAGCTGCAGTTCAGAAGGAATTCTTCACGATCTTCGGTCTTGCTGACAAGATGCAGATCATCAAGTATTGATCTTTTATAAGGTAAATACGAAAAGACCGGTCAGAGATGGCCGGTCATTTTTTACGCAGTCAGTTCTATATGTTATAATCTGACGTGCAATTCGAGGTGTAGCGCAGTTGGTAGCGTACGTGCTTTGGGAGCATGGGGTCGCAGGTTCGAATCCTGTCACCTCGACCAAAACTCAAAACAGTCTTTTGCAACATACGAACAGGTCCTCGGCGCTATGCGCCTGCGGAACTAGTTGCAAAAGGCTGTTTCTCGTTGGCAGGAATAGGAATTGCTTATCAGTCAAACCACTGAGCTTCGAAATCCTCGCGGGATACCGGCTTGGAGAAGTAGTAGCCCTGATAGAGTTTGCAGCCCATGTCATAGAGCATCTCGAACTGCTTTGCCGTCTCGACGCCCTCGGTCAGAGTATCGATGCCGAGGTCTTCTGCCATATTGATTATGTTCTTGATGATCAGGCTCGACTTCAGGTTGCGCTCTGAATCACGAAGGAACTGCATGTCGATCTTGATGACATCGAGGTTGATGTCCTTGAGCAGGTTGAGCGATGAATAACCGCTTCCAAAATCGTCCATCTCCACGATGAATCCGTATTCACGGAGTTCTTCGATGATCTTTATCATGTCGATCGTATCAGATACCATCGTAGTCTCGGTTATCTCTATCCTGAGCCTGACGGGATCGATATCGAATTCTTCGACAAGGGATCTGAGTTCCGTCAGTACATCGAGACTTATAAAATCA
>JAILMZ010000039.1 GCA_024692105.1 Saccharofermentans sp. | reverse complement strand
GGTTATCAGGAACGATGAGATGACAGTAGAGCAGATAGAAGCGCTTAGCCCCGCAGGTATCGTCATCTCTCCAGGTCCGGGACGTCCCGCAGATGCAGGTGTCTGCGAGGAGGTCGTAAGAACTCTCGGAGGCAAGTTCCCGATCCTGGGTGTCTGCCTCGGACATCAGGGTATCTGTGAAGCTTACGGCGCGACGATAACATACGCAAAAGAACTGATGCACGGGAAGCAGTCGATGGTAAAGACCGAAGGCAGCTGCAAGCTTTTCGAGGGTCTTCCCGAAGAGTTTCCCGTCGCAAGATACCACTCGCTCGCAGCAGACGAGAGCACCCTTCCGGAATGTCTTACGGTATGTGCGAGGACGGATGACGGAGAGGTCATGGCGGTAAGGCACAAGGACTATGACGTATACGGCGTGCAGTTCCATCCGGAATCGATAATGACGCCGGACGGCATGAAGATGATTAAAAACTTTTTGAATATAACCAGGAGGACAACAACATGATCAAGGAAGCAATCGAGAAGATCGTAACAAAGGAAGACCTCACATACGATGAGGCATACCAGACAATGAACGAGATAATGAACGGTGAGTCCACCCCGACTCAGAACGCCGCATTCCTCGCAGCACTCTCCACGAAGAGCGCAAGGTTCGAGACGATCGACGAGATCTCCGGATGCGCAACTGCAATGAGAGAGCACGCGCTGAAGGTAGACGTAGGCGACATGCAGGTCCTCGAGATCGTAGGCACAGGCGGAGACAGGGCAGGCAGCTTCAACATCTCCACGACATCTTCTTTCGTCGTGGCATCGGCAGGCGTCAAGGTCGCGAAACACGGCAACCGCGCAGCATCTTCCAAGTCCGGCACGGCAGACTGCCTCGAGGCACTGGGAGCAAACATCAACTTAGAGCCCGAGCGCTGCGTAGAACTTCTTGAAGAGGTAGGTTTCTGCTTCTTCTTCGCGCAGAAGTATCACACATCGATGAAGTACGTAGGTGCCATCCGTAAGGAACTCGGATTCAGGACAGTGTTCAACATCCTTGGCCCCCTCACGAATCCCGCATCACCTGATTTCTATCTCCTCGGCGTATATGATCAGTATCTTGCTGAGCCCGTTGCTCACGTTCTCAAGTCACTCGGTGCGAAGAGGGCACTCGTAGTCTACGGCGAGGATAAGCTTGATGAGGTATCCCAGAGCGCAGAGACATACATCGCAGAACTCAAACCCGACGGAAACGTCGTAACTTATGAGATCAAGCCTGAGGACTTCGGATTCGCAAGAGGTACGAAAGCTGACATCGAAGGCGGCACACCTGAAGAGAATGCCGAGGTCACAAGAGGCATCCTCGAAGGAAAGATCACGGATGCAAGAAGGAACGTCGTCCTTCTTAACTCCGGTGCCGCTCTCTATGCTGCAGGCAAGGCAGGCTCCATCGCTGACGGCATCAACGTTGCAAAGGACCTGATTGACAGCGGCAAGGCACTTGATACAATGAACAGATTCATCGAGCTTTCAAATAAGTGAGAATAAAATGGCAGATATCTTAGAGACGATCGCAGAATCCAACCGCGAGATAGTAAGAAAGAACAAAGAGATAAAGCCCCTTAACGCCGTCATGGACGAAGCGTTTGCAAGAGGCAAAGGTGACTTCTCGTTCGAGAAGGCGCTTGCCAAAGAAGGTTTAAGCTTCATCTGCGAGTGCAAGAAGGCATCTCCTTCAAAGGGCATTATCTCTGAGGACTTCCCTTACATCGATATCGCAAAGGATTACGAGAAGGCAGGTGCGGACTGCATTTCAGTACTGACCGAACCCGTATGGTTCAAGGGCAGCACTGATATCCTTACGCAGATATCTTCAAGCGTTGCGACACCGTGCCTCAGAAAGGATTTCACGATTGATGAATACATGATCTACGAGGCAGTCACCTGCGGCGCTTCAGCGGTCCTTCTTATCTGCTCGATACTGGATTCAAAGACTCTCGGAAAGTATATAAGGCTCTGCGATGAGCTCGGGCTTTCCGCTCTGGTTGAAGCTCACGACAGTAACGAAGTCGAGATGGGACTTGGTGAAGGCGCGAGGATAATCGGCGTCAACAACCGTAACTTAAGAGACTTCACCGTCGATCCGACCAACTGCCTTAGGCTCAGAGAGATCGTCGGAGACAGAGCGCTTTTCGTAGCGGAAAGCGGAGTGAAGTCGCACGAAGATGTGGTAAAGCTCGAGAAGGAAATGTGTGATGCTGTCCTCATCGGAGAGTCGATGATGAGAGCGCAGGACAAGACAGCATTCTTAAAGGAATTGAGATACGGCGATGACTAAGATCAAGATCTGCGGACTGAAGAGAGAAGAAGACGTAAAGCTTGTAAATCCATACAAGCCCGAGTACTGCGGATTCGTTTTCTGGGAACCGAGCAAGAGATATGTTACAGCTGAGAAGGGCAGAGAACTTGTAAGTCTTCTGGATCCGGAGATCATTTCCGTCGGCGTGTTCCTTGACGAAGACATCGACAAACTTGTCGATACAGTCCTGACAAGCGGTGTGGCAGCCGTACAGCTTCACGGCAAAGAAGATGATGAATACATCAAGCAGGTCAAAGAGCGCACGGGAAAGAAGGTCATCAAGGCGTTCAAGCCTTCTTCTGATGAAGATGTAAGACTTGCGGAAAAATCAGAAGCCGATATGATAATGTTTGACCCCGGCGTCGGCTCGGGCAAGACGTTCAACTGGGACATCCTCTCAGGCTGCACCAGGGACTTCTTCCTCGCGGGAGGACTTGATCCGGACAACGCGGCACTTGCGGTGCAGACACTTAAGCCTTACGCATTGGATGTCAGTTCGGGCGTCGAGACGGAAGGCGTAAAAGACGGAAAGAAGATAGAAGAATTCATAAATAACACGCGCAATGCGTGAGAAGAGGAAAAAGCTATGTCTGATTCAAAAGGAAGATTCGGCATTCACGGAGGACAGTACATCCCCGAGACACTGATGAACGCCGTTACGGAACTTGAGGAAGCTTATAACCACTATAAGGACGATCCCGAGTTCAACAAGGAACTCACGTATCTCTATGACGAGTATGCGGGCAGACCTTCAAGGCTCTACTATGCTGAGAAGATGACGAAGGATCTGGGCGGTGCGAAGATCTATCTCAAGAGAGAAGATCTGAACCACACAGGCTCCCACAAGATCAATAACGTTCTTGGTCAGGCACTTCTTGCAAAGAAGATGGGAAAGACAAGGCTCATTGCAGAGACAGGCGCAGGCCAGCACGGTGTTGCAACGGCAACAGCTGCAGCTCTCATGGGCATGGAGTGCGTCGTCTTCATGGGTAAGGTCGATACGGAGCGCCAGGCACTTAACGTGTACAGGATGAAGCTCCTCGGTGCTTCCGTCGTTCCCGTAACGGACGGCACGGCTACCCTTAAGGATGCGGTATCCGCGACGATGCGCGAATGGGCTTCCAGGATCGACGATACGCATTACTGCTTAGGCTCGGTAATGGGTCCTCATCCTTTCCCGACAATCGTAAGAGATTTCCAGGCGGTAATCTCAAGAGAGTCCAGGGCTCAGATCCTTGAGAAAGAGGGAAGGCTTCCCGATTATGTTCTCGCTTGCTGCGGCGGCGGTTCTAATGCGATCGGCTCCTTCTATCACTATATAGAAGATGAAGGCGTTAAGCTCATCGGCTGCGAGGCTGCGGGAAGGGGCATCGATACCTTCGAGACCGCTGCTACTTTGAACACGGGCAAGCTTGGAATCTTCCACGGCATGAAGTCATATTTCTGCCAGAACGAGTACGGCCAGATCGCGCCCGTTTATTCCATCTCAGCAGGTCTTGACTATCCCGGAATCGGTCCTGAGCATGCGATGCTCCACGATACGGGAAGGGCTGAGTATGTTGCAGTCACCGATGACGAGGCGGTAGATGCTTTCGAGTATCTGTCCAAGACAGAGGGAGTCATCCCCGCGATCGAATCGGCACACGCAGTTGCCTATGCCATGAAGCTCGCACCGACTCTTCCCAAGGACAAGATCATGATCATCACCATCTCCGGAAGAGGCGACAAGGACGTTGCCGCCATTGCACGTTACAGAGGGGAGAACATCTATGAGTAATATAGCTTCTGCTTTTGCAAACGGAAAAGCATTCATACCTTTCATCACCTGCGGCGATCCCGACCTGGAGACGACCGAGGAATGCGTTGTAAGGATGGAGAAGGCAGGAGCCTCTCTTATCGAACTCGGCATCCCGTTTTCTGATCCGACTGCCGAAGGTCCCGTCATCCAGTCCGCGAGCATCAGAGCCCTCGAGGCAGGTGCGACCACGGACAAGATCTTCGAGATGGCAAAGCGCCTCCGCGAAGTTCGCGGCGTCAAGGTCCCGATGGTATTCATGACATATGCCAACGTTGTATTCTCATACGGTGCCGAGAGGTTCTGCGAGAAGGCAAGAGAGTGCGGCATCGCAGGCTGCATCCTGCCCGATGTTCCTTATGAGGAGAAGGGTGAGTTCGCGGACGTTTTCGCGAAGTATGACATGGACCTCATCTCGCTCGTGTCGCCCGCCTCTGAAGACCGCATCCAGAAGATTGCGTCCGATGCTACAGGCTTCATCTATGTCGTATCGAGTCTCGGCGTAACGGGCGTAAGGAGCAGCATCACGACTGACATACACGCACTCTGCGAGAAAATAAAAGAGTTTGCCAAGGTTCCCTGCGCGGTTGGTTTCGGCATATCCACGCCCGAGCAGGCTAAGCAGATGGTACAGAGTGCTGACGGTGCGATCGTAGGTTCGGCAATCGTAAAGATCCTCGCCGAGTACGGCAAGGATGCGCCCGATCATGTCGAAGAGTATGTGAGGTCGATGGTATCAGCTGTCCGCAGCGTTTGACTTCTTCGTAAGATACCCGTTGTTGTAAAGAAAAGCATATACGGATGATCCGATGATTATCACGTATCCTATTATGCTGAGATAATCCGGCACTTCTCCGAGGAACAGCATTCCGAGTATGGCCGCGAAGATGACCGTCGAATAATCGTAGATAGAGATCTCTTTTGCAGGGCATGCGGCGTAAGCTGCCGTGATGGTGAACTGGCCCGTGCAGGCAGCAATGCCGGCACCGATGCAGCAGAGAAGCTGCGGGATGGTTATGGGCTGGAAGTTCGTGATGATGAACGGTATGCAGGCGATGCACGAGAAGGCCGAGAAGAAAGCGACGATAAGTGCTTTGCGCTCGCCGTTAAGACTGAGTTTTCTAAGGAACGTATAAGCGATGCCCGCAGATGCTCCGCCGATGAATCCGATGATGCCCGGAAAGACACCTTCGCTGGTCATTCCTCCGAGAAGGAAAGTCGGCTTGATCACGAATATAGCGCCAACAAGAGCGGTGCATATGGCAAGCCACTGGTGGCCGTTGGCGATCTCCTTGAGTACGAAGATGGATGCGATTATCGCGAAGAAAGGTGAGAGCTTGTTTAAGATGAGCGCGTCTGCGATGTTGATCTCGGATATCGCATAGAAGTTGCATACGATGCCTACGGTTCCGAAAGCGGCGCGCAGGAACAGGTACTTGAAACTGCCCTTCTTCATGTGGAACTTCTCGGGCGACTTGATAAGCATCGGGATCGTGATGATGCACGCGACGACGTTCCTGAAGAATGCCTTCATGAAGACCGGCATGTCTCCGGCGAGGTTGATGAACAGCGCCATTACGGCGAATGCAAAGGCTGATATGAGAAGGTATATAATACCCTTTTTCCTTGGCGCCATATCCTTGAACATGATGTAAGATTTTATTATTAGGCCGCGTAAACTTCAAGTGCGGCCAAATATCAGAAAACTGTGATTTGACACTTGCGCCCGCCCCAAATACAATGGGTTGTGCTTATATTTTAAATAAGAGAGGCATTGTATGTTCAATATCGGTATTATCGGATGCGGAACGATGTCTGCCAGGATGGCAGATGCGCTCAAGGGAGATCCTGACATAACGATCGCAGGTGTTGCGTCCCGCGACAGGAATAAGGGTAAGAAATTCGCCAAGGCTCACTGCGAGGACGCGAAGGTCTATACAGGCTATGAGAAGCTTGCTGCGGCAAAGGATATCGATCTCATCTATATCGCCACTCCCAACACATGCCACTATGAGAATGCAATCACATGCATCAAGGAACATAAGAACGTTCTTATCGAGAAGCCGTTTGCGATGAGCAATGCCGAGACCGACAGCATCTTTACCGAAGCCAAGAACCGCGGCATCTTTGTCTGCGAGGGAATGTGGCCCAACTTCATGCCTCTTCACCAAAAGATGAAGGAATGGATCGACGAAGGCAGGATCGGCGCGGTCAAGTATGTTTCCGCCAATCTCGGATATGACCTTACGGAAGTAAAGAGACTTTACGACCCGACCTTAGGCGGCGGTGCTTATCTTGATCTCGGAGTATATACGACCAACTTCGCGCTTTCTTTCCTGGGCGATAACCTGAACGTATCAAGAGTTTTCGCAAGACGTCTGTCCACAGGATGCGACAGGGATACGGCATACATTCTTGAGACCGAAGGCGGCGAGGCAATGGCAAACCTTTATGTCACGATGGATGCGAACACCGATAAGAATGCTTCCATCGTAGGTGAGAAGGGAAAGATCGTCATCACTAACGTTAATAACTACAGACGCATAGAACTGCTCACGGGCGACGACGAGCTCATTGAAGCCTGCGATGCCGAGGGCGAGTTCTACGCAGGCCTGGTGCATGAGATGCGTGCCTGCATGAATGCGATAGAGAAGGGCCGCATACAGTGCCCCGAGATGCCTTGGCACAGAACATCGATGATCGCCAGGATAGGCGATACCGTCCGTTCGATGATGTGAATATAGATTTGGAGTAAGAAAAGAAGTGGCAGAATCAGAATCAACAAAGAACAAGCGCAGGATAAGATTCATCGTATTCAACGGAATCATCGCAGCGCTGTACGTCGTGCTTACGCTCCCGTTCGCTCAGATCGCTTACGGCACCATCCAGGTAAGACTTGCGGAAGTGCTCACCGTGCTCCCGATATTTTCACTGGGCACGATCCCGGGCGTAACACTCGGATGCTTTTTGGCAAACCTTTTTAACCCCGGCAACTTAGGCCCGATAGACATCATCTTCGGCACTCTTGCCACCCTTATCGCAGGTTTCCTGTCATACTGGATCGGCAAGGTCAGCCCTTACCTCGGAATCATCCCGCCCGTAGTCGCTAACGGACTTATCGTAGGCGGTTATCTGCCGTTCCTTCTTGCGGACGGTTCTTCCGTTATCACCGCACAGGTAGTGGCCATCAGCATGCTCGAGGTTGCAGGTTCTGAGGCGGCACTTCTTGTCGTACTCGGTTTGCCGCTCATCGTGCTCATCAAGAAGACAAAGATCAAGGACATGCTCTGATGCCACAGTATTTCGAATCAGTACCGACTACAGCAAGCGATAAGAAGACCTTCAAGTATACAGGTCTTAACCGCAACCTGACCTTTACCACGGACACGTCCGTGTTCTCCAGGAACGGCGTCGACTTCGGTACTGACCTGCTCATCGAAGAATCCGTAAAGGATATCAAGGAGCGCGGCGTAAAGCCCATGCACATGCTCGATCTCGGATGCGGCGTCGGCATAGTCGGAGTCACGTTCAAGAGTTACTTTGCAAGATGCGAGGTCTACGGTACCGATGTTAATACTCGCGCAGTTGCTCTCGCTAACGATAACGCAAGGGACAATAATGTCGACTGCGATTTCCTCGTAAGCGATGTAACGGCGGAGCTTCCCGAAGGGATCCTTTTCGACACGATCCTTACCAATCCTCCCGTAAGGGCAGGCAAGCAGACCGTGTTCAGATTCTACGAAGAAGCATACGGCAGGCTCGAACAGGGAGGATGTCTTTATGTTGTCCTCCAGCGCAAACAGGGCGCGCCGTCCACGAAAGCGAAACTCACGGAGCTCTTCGGCAACTGCGATAATGTCGCAACTGACGGCGGCTACCACATCATGAGGGCGACAAAGCAATGATACTTCCTTATCCGTTCCTCGAGTCCTATACGATGTTCTTCATATACAGCTTTGTCGGCTGGATAGTCGAAGTCGTATATTACGGCGTGACGGAAGGTAAGTTCATCAACAGAGGATTTCTGGCAGGCCCGCTCTGCCCGGTATACGGACTCGGATTCTATGCGGCGATTTGGCTGCTCAATCCGTTCGTGGGAAACTTCTTCATCGTCTTCTTCGGATCTGCCACCGCGGCAACCATAGTCGAACTGATCGCAGGCATCATCCTGTATCACACCTTCCACATGAGATGGTGGGACTATTCGGAATACAAGCTCAACTTCAGAGGCTACATCTGCCTCAGGTTCTACATCTACTGGGGCATCGCATGCTCTCTGGGACTCTATGTCCTGCATCCGGCTGTGCTCTGGCTGGTTAACCAGATCCCGTACATCGCAAAGGTCATCGTACTCTCGCTGTTTACCCTGCTGATGGTAATAGACATCATTACCACAATAGGAACGATCATCGGATTCAGGAAGAAGCTCGCTGCTTTTGCGCGTGTTACTTCCGGCGTTAAGGTCGTATCGGATAAGATCGGTGAACAGATCTACGGCAGTGTCGATACGATAATCACCGTGAGCGAACCTACAAAGAAGCACTACGACGAATACAGGAAACTCATACTCGAGAACCGCAAGGCAGAGAGGGAACTTGCGGCAACCCACAGGGCTGAGGAGAGAGCATTTGCAGAGCAGTTCACCGATGCGGAGATGGAGAGCTTCAGGCTCGCAAGGAAGGCTGCTGCAAACACAAGGGATACATTCATCAATTCCTTCAAGTATTCGGAGCAGCGTGTGCTCGCGATCGTTTCAACGGTAGGAGATCTTCCTTCCTCTGCTCTCACAAGGCTTAAGAAACTGGTCAGATACAAAGAACACGGTATCTATGCAAGTGAAGAACCGGACATTGCGGAACTCGAAGCAGAACTCCTGTCCGCAGCAGAAGCAGATGCCGACGGTATCCCCGGCGAATTGGAATAAGAAAGTCCGTTCAGTTATAATAGGCGCGTAATTATTAAGGAGGCATTATATGTCATCAGCATGCGATTCATGCCCTTCAAAGGGTGGTTGTACTTCACAGGACACATGTCCCACGGCTAATGGAGCAGCTTCTTCCGCACCTGCAAAAGAGCCGCTCTCATCGGGTTCACACATAACAAGAGTCATCGGTATCGCCAGCGGCAAGGGCGGCGTAGGCAAGTCCTTCGTCACATCCGTACTTGCGGTATCTCTTGCACGTCAGGGCTTAAAGGTAGGCATCATGGATGCGGACGTTACCGGTCCTTCGATCCCGCAGTCTTTCGGTTTTGAAGATAATCTCAGGGGAACAGAGGACGGCTATATCCTTCCCGCTGAATCAAAGACAGGCATCAAGGCCGTAAGCGTCAACCTTATGCTCGATAACAAAGAAGCACCGGTTATCTGGAGAGGTCCCGTTCTCAACTCGCTCGTAAGGCAGTTCTGGGGACAGACCGACTGGGGAATGCTGGATGTACTTCTCATCGATATGCCTCCGGGCACGGGTGATGTTCCTCTTACCGTATTCCAGGCCATCCCGATCGACGGCATCGTCCTCGTTGCCACGAGCCAGGATCTCGTATCCATGATCGTCAACAAGGCAAGGAACATGGCTTCCATGATGAACGTTCCGGTATTGGGCCTTGTCGAGAACATGAGCTATATCAAGTGCCCCGACTGCGGCAAGGAGATAAGACTCTACGGTGACGGAACCAACCTTGAGAAGTCGGCAGCAGAGATCGGTTCAAAGGTATTGGACAAGCTCCCGCTCGATCCCGAGGTCACCAAACTCGTGGATTCCGGCAGGGCGGAAGACGTCGCTGACGGTCTTCTTACGGGCACTGCAAAGATGTGCCTCGATCTGGTAAAGTCATGAGAAAGGTACTAAGCGTTTACCTTGCGGCAACGCTTATGACAGCCCTGCTCTGCTCCTGCAGCGCGCCTGCCAAAGTCGAAGACTACCTCGGCGAATACGATTACGAAGCACCTGCTATATGCATGGTCTATGAGCCGGTCGAAGGAGAGTTCGATGAAGAAGGCAATGCGCTTTACGGGATACAGTACAGGGAAGTAACGGATCTTGAGCAGCTGCTCAAAGTACCGGACACGACATTTCTTTTGTACTTCTACAATGCGCTCGATTCCTCCGGCTGGGGCATCACCGCGGCAGTGGAAGACATAGCGGAAGCAGAGGAAGGCAGACTTGTAGTCGTTGCGCTCGACCAGAGTCAGTATACTGATCTGACATCGACATTCGGCATCTACGCGGTACCGGATTTCGCGCTGGTCAGGAACAACGCGGAAGTGTCTGTTTTCGGCAGCGGAAATTACTCTGAGTGGAGCGTGGCAGATGTTGTCATGTGGCTCGATGCAAACGGATATCCGATATAGGAGGATGTGACATGGGAGAGTATGTTTATATCAGTACGATAGGCCAGGACAGCCATGCTTTCGCCGAGACCGGTGAGGGCCCTATCAAACTGTGCGGCGTAGACATTCCTTTCGACAGGGCATTCAGGGCGAACAGTGACGGCGATGTCGCACTCCATGCGATAACGAATGCGATCTCCGGATACACAGGCATCAACATACTCGGAGGCGCAGCTGATGTGCTATGCCTCGAACAGGGAATAAAAGACAGCACCGTTTATCTGGCTGAAGCGCTCAAGTCCATGAACGGCGCAGAGATAATCCACTGCTCCATGACTATCGAATGCTTAAGACCTAAGCTCAAGGAATACATCCCTGCCATGAAGGAAAAGACTGCCGAACTTCTGGGGATACCCGCATCATCAGTCGGCATCACGGCAACGACCGGAGAAGGTCTCACCGGATTCGGCAAAGGCGAAGGCGTGCAGGTCTTCGCAATACTCTCTATCAGAAAGCCGCTCTGATCAATCTTCGAACGGCTCTAGTTCACCTCTGGTCCTTATGATCTCATAAGCTACCGCGATGTCTTCGGGCGTCGTGATCTTGATATTCGAATAACTTCCCTTTGCAAGGAACACTTCTATGCCGATCGCTTCTGCGAGCGCGGTATCGTCGGTGGCTGTGATGTGGTTTGCTGCCGCGTGTTCATAGCACTGCAGGAGTTCTTTGTATCTGAATCCCTGGGGAGTCTGGACTGCGTAGTAATCTTCCCTGACGGGAGTTGATTCCACGATGACGTCGCCGCTTTCTTTTACGGTTACTTTCTTAAGAGTGTCCTTGACCGGTGTGGAAGTGCAGGACACCGCGTGATCGGCAAGTCCCGCGAAGACCGCATCTATCTCGGAAGCGGTTACGAGACATCTCGCGCCGTCGTGAATGAGAACGGCATCTGCCTCGCCTGCATCCGTTATCGCCTTGATTCCGTTATACACGGACTCGGTCCTTGAAGCTCCGCCTAATGTATAAGTGATGTCCATGGCGGGGAATGAATCCGAGCACAGCTTCTGTATCTTCGGCATGAGGTCTTCTGTGGTAACGATGATGATGTGTACGCTGAGGTCATTATGCATGTCCGCAAAAGAAGATATGGCCGTAAGAGTCCTGATGATGACCGGGATGCCGCCGATGGGGAGGATTATCTTGGGGATGTCGCCGCCCATTCGCGTGCCGGAGCCTGCCGCCGGAATTACAAAGAAACAATTCTTACTCATGTCATTTACCTCCCGTGAACAGCATGTCAAAAGAATCCTTGATGTTATCGATGTAAAGCCTTGTTATGTTGTCGAATCCCGCACGGTCTGAATCGGACAGATCCTTGATCTCCTTCTCCAGACCGTTCTCGCACGAACCGGGGAGAACAATAGTGGTGATCCCGAGCTTTGCCGCTTCGAGGCAGCGCTTTAAGATCCTTGTGACAGGTCTTACTTCGCCTGACAAGCCGACCTCGCCGATAATGAGCGTGTTGGGTTTGACCGGTACGTTCCTCGCGGAAGATACGATCGCTGCACATATCGCAAGATCGGAGGCAGGATCAGATACCTTGAGTCCGCCGATGATGTTGACGAAACAGTCGCACGAAGACAGGTTAAGCTTCTGCACCTTGTCGCATACCGCCAGGAGCATCATGACCCTGTTCCTGTCGGGACCTGACGTCATCCTCTGCGGTGTGGGGTAAGCGCTCTCCGCCACCAGCGCCTGGACCTCGCAGGTCAGTGCCTCGTTTCCTTCAAGGACTGAAGTGAGTACGGAGCCGGGACTGTTGATGGGCCTTCCCGCGACGAGCAGAGCCTTGGAACTCTCGACAGGACGCAGGCCCTTGTCGCCCATCTCGAAGAATGCGAGCTCGTTGCTCTTGCCGAACCTGTTCTTGGCAGATCTTAAGATCCTGTATCCGCCCGTACTGTCGCCTTCGAAAGTGAGCACGGTATCGACCATGTGCTCTATCGTCTTGGGACCTGCGATCGAACCTTCCTTGGTGATGTGTCCGACCATTATTATCGATATGCCGTTGGTCTTGGCGATCCTGATGAGACCTGCCGTGACCTCTCTGGTCTGCGTAACGCTTCCGGGCGTGCCCGTTATCTCCTCGGAGTACAGCGTCTGCATGGAATCTATTATGCACAGGGAAGGCTTGTTCTTCTTGATCTCTTCTGCGATGACCTCGAAACGCGTCTCTCCGCAGATCAGTATGTCACGGGTGATGCCGAGGCGGGAAGCGCGCATTCCTATTTGCGCGGGGGACTCTTCACCGGACACATAGAGGACTTCACCATCGCTCTTGAAACTGTCCGCGAGCTGCAGGAGGATGGTCGACTTACCGATACCGGGTTCGCCTACGACGAGCGTGAGGGAACCTCTCGTGATGCCTCCGCCGAAAAGAGCATCGAGAACGGGGATGCCCGTGCTTTCCCTCACATAGTTCTCCTTGCCTGCATCCTTGAGACGCAGTGTCACGGAAGAATCCGTCCAAGAGTAAGTGTTAGCCTTGTATACCGGGGAATCCGCCTTGGGATTGCTTGTTGCAGGCTTCTCGTCGGGTGCTTCCACGAAGGTGTTGAACTGACCGCATCCCGGGCACTTGCCCAGCCATCCGACGGATTCATATCCGCATTCCTTGCAGTAAAAACTTGATTTCTTCTTTGCCATTTATCGATACTCCGTCTGTTTTCTAAAGTATAACAAACAGTATCGTTAAAGTATCGGCAGAAAAGTCCCATTTTTGGTGCAAAAGTCTCAATTTTGCATGGAAAGATGCAAACGATTGCGCAAACTATATTACAATTTGCGCACGATTTCCGAATGCCGGCTACGGCCCTACAAGGCTGAAACGCAATAGATAATGGGCTTTGCGCGCTTTGAGAGGCATAATTTGTTTCCGGGCAAAAGATTTGACAGACTGCGCAATTTTATGTAAACTATTTCCATATGCTCAACCGCTTGCGCACTGAGCATCAATAATAACAGGCTGGTTTATCAAGGGTGAATAAGATAACTATAGACGACATAGCCCGGGATCTAGGGATATCCAAGACGACTGTTTCCAGGTCGATCTCCGGCAAAGGCAGGATCAGCAGAAAGACCCGCCGCATGGTGCTCGACTACATAAAGGAACACGACTATACCCCGAACCCGATCGCGCGCGGACTTGCGCAATCTAAGACTTACAACATAGGCTGGGTGGTGCCGGGAGATTCAGAAAATTTCTCTCTGCCTTACTTCCAGCTCACTATGTTCGGCATGTGCGAAGCTGCACAGACCGAAAATTACGACGTGCTCCTCATCATGTCTTACGACAGCGATATCTCAAGACTTGAGAACATGCTCAGGAACCGCAAGGTTGACGGCGTTGTGTTAGGCAGGACATGGGAGAATGACCTTAACATCAAGGCATTGAAAGAGAGCAACATACCGTTCGTCGTAATAGGCGGTACGGATGAACCTGATGTTGTCCAGATCGACAACGATCACATCGCTGCCTGCAGCGAGCTTACCTCCATCATCCTGATGAAAGGTGCGCAAAAACTCGGATTCATCTGCGGCAACTCTGCCCAGGTCGTAAACAAGACCAGGGAGGAAGGTTTCCTCAAGGGCCTTTCCAACTGCGGCAAGGACCGCAAGGATGCCCTCATCTACATGGACTGCGATTCGGCGGCCCAGATCGAGAGGGCGACAGACGAAGCGATAAGAGCCGGAGCAGACTGCCTTGTCTGCGCTGATGACTATATTGCGCAATCCGTGCTCGCCAAGCTCTCCAGAGACGGCATCGAAGTACCCAAAGATCTCAAGATAGCCTCCTTCTATAACAGCGCACTCCTCGAACACAACCGGCCGCCCATAACCGCGATCAAATACGATCCGAGGCAGCTCGGGTTTGAGGCGGCGCGCACGCTCATCGCCATGATAGGCGGCGAGGAGGTCCAGCCCAAGAAACTCCTGGGCTACGAAGTAGTGCTCAAAGGCTCTACGCTCTGACAAAAAAACAATAACTTTTGATTTGACTGCCCGCGGATGCTTCCTCCCGTCCGGGGCAGCCTTTTTTGTTAGGTTTTTCACCGATTAGAAGCCCATTTGTTTTGCTAAATTAGCAATTGATTACTTCCCCCAAAAGATATAGAATTTTCGCGTATGGATTAAGAAGGAGGAGAGCGCGTGACTGACGAGCTGAAGGACATAGTATACGCTGACTTGTTCAGGTACACGGGCAACACCCGCAGATTCAAGAACATCTACGCATGCTATCTTGAAGAGCGCCGCTCATCTCCTGAGTTTTGCTATATCAGCACGATGAGAAGGGTCAGATATTACTATGACCAGATCCCGAAGTACGACGGAATAAGAAGGCTCTTAAACCAGTTCCTGTTCAAGATCTGGAATACAAGGCTCGACCAGCTCTCAAGGAAATACCATTTCCAGATACCTTACGATACCGAGATCGGCAAGGGCTTTTACCTTGCTCATTTCGGACGCGTCATAATCCACCCGAAGGCTGTTATCGGTCATAACGTCAACGTATCCACCGGCGTTGTCATCGGTACGCAGTTCAGAGGAAAGCGCAAGGGTTCCCCTCATATCGGCAACTATGTTTGGATCGGAGCCAATGCCATCATCGTCGGCAACATTACTATCGGCAACAATGTGCTTATCGCTCCCGGCGCGTATGTTAATTTCGATGTACCGGACGGCTCCATCGTAATCGGCAACCCCGGTCTCATCAGAAGATCCCAGGGCGCGACCCTTAACTACATCAACAATACGATACTGTTCGACGAGTACAATGTACGTTCGGATGGTGTCAGCTGATGGCTTTAGACAGGACATTTTTCTCAGACAACAGAAAGAAGTTTGCAGACTTGCTCCCGGATAACAGGGCGGTCTTTCTTTTTGCCGGCGAAGCAAAGAAGATGAGCGGTGACACGGACTACCGCTTCCTGCCGGACCGCAACTTCTACTACATGACAGGTCTCGAAAGGGCCGGTCTCGTGCTCGTCATCACCAAGAAGGACGGCGCCTTCACGGAGAAACTCTATGCTCCCGCACACGACAAACTGAAGGAGAGGTGGGGCGGCAAGAGACCTGATTTCGGGGCGCTTACGGCCGTATCCGGGATAGAGGACATAAGAAGCGACGAAACCTTTGAAGAAGACGCGAAGGCCGAAGCTAAGGACAGCAGCACCAAGATAGCGGTGGACGGCGGTTCCATCATGGACGCGCCCAGAGAGTTCACGGACATGATCAGCACGCTCGGAGTAAAGCCCGAGAGCATATCGTCTTTGATCACGGATATGAGGATGGTCAAAAGCGAAGATGAGCTTTCCTGCATACGCGAGGCTGCAAAGATCACGGAAGAGGCGTTAGACGAGCTTAAGAAATATGTAAAGCCCGGAGTTACGGAGTATGAGCTGTATACAAGGCTAGAGTTCGAACTTGCGAGAAGGGGTTCGATGCTCAACGCTTTCGAGACGATAGTATCGTGCGGCAGCAACGTGTTCTACCTGCACCACGCGGATCCCGAGATGTCAGGTGACGGTGTTGCGCAGGAAGGCGGAGTGATCCAGATAGACGTCGGTGCAAGGTACAAAGGTTATTGCGCAGACATCTCCAGAGTGTTCTTCGTCGGAAGTCCGGCAGATGACGACAGACGCGTGCTCCTGCTCGGGATTATCAAGCGCTTGAGGCAGGCAGCGTTTGCCTTCATAGCACCCGGAAGGACTTTTGCTCAGCTTAATTCACAAATGTATGACATATGCGGTAAATGGCTTGCGGCGCAGGGACTTATATCCGATAATTTTTGCGTCGGTGATGTGCAGAAATACTACTGGCACAACACCTCACATTATCTCGGGCTGGATGTCCACGATGTGGGTCCCAAGGACCGCGCATTTGATGAAGGTAACTGCCTTGCGGTCGAACCCGGAATCTATATTCCTGAGTGGGGCATAGGATTCCGCATAGAGGACGACGTCGTCGTGACTTCCGGCGGGTGCGAGCTGCTGAGCTCAGGCACCGATTCGCTGGAGGGAATAATTGCCAACTGATCTGGCCATAAGCACACCGTTTCTTATAACCATCCTGGCAGTCGTAATGCTCCTTCTCGCCGGCGGTGCGTTTTTTGCTGTATACATTTCCTTCTGCGACAGGTTGTTCAAGAGGATATTCCACAGACCAAAGCCGATACCCCAGGTGGACCGTTCCCCCATGGAGATCGACAGGAAGACCATCTTCGGGCGCGGCAAGAACTGGTTCTACACATACCGCACGGAGTGGCTGAATGTCAGGGTCAAAGCCTTCGACGGCACACCGCTGTCCGGCTACTACAGACCGTCTTCGGACAGGACCTGTAAGAACATAGCGATCTTCGTTCACGGCTATGACGAGCACCCCGCGGAGATGGCGGCATATGCCAAACTCCTCATGAAGAAGATCCAGTGCCACTGCCTCATCATCCACCAGAGAGCGCACGGCATGAGCGGCGGCAAAGACTATACATACGGCCTTAAAGAGAGCGTAGACCTTGAGTCATGGTTCGATTTTTGCAGGTTCAGGCACGGCAATAACTGCAGGATCTACGTAATGGCCAGGGGCACCGGCGCGACTGCTGCTCTCCTTGCCGCCGAGCAGGAAGGCTTCTGTCCGAACGTTTGCGGCATCATCGCGGATTCTCCTGCGGAATCACTCAACTCTTTGCTCAAGGCTGTTGCGCACAAGGAATCTACCATGAAGCCCGAGGCGTTCATATACCGCATCCGCAAGCTCGCGGGAAAGAAGTTCGGCTTTGACATCAACATCTGCGACTGCGCAATATATGCGGGAAGGATCAAGATCCCGGTACTGTTGTTCCAGGGCGGCGACGACGATGTATGCCTTCCTTCGGGCACCAGGAACATCTATGACAACCTGCGCTGCAGGAAGAGGATGGTAGTCATCGATTCGGCGAAACATCTCATGGCATACGAGGCTGCGCAGGCAACATACGAACGTGAAGTGCAGAAATTTATCGAATCCTGCGTAATGAGACTTGTCAAGAACGGAGTGATGTAGTATATTCCTCTCGACAAACGGAAATAACGGGGAGCTGCTTTGCGGCTGAGAGGGCTTCGTGCCGACCCGCTGAACCTGACGGATAATGCCGGCGTAGGGACTTATACTATAACCATAGTTGATTCTTCCTCCAAACGGACAACACTCAGGGCGGTTTCCGAACGGAGGTTTTATTATGTCTGGAACACCCAATGTATCAAAGACGAGAAAGATCGCCGAGACAGCAATTATGCTCGCTCTTGGTATCGTCTTGTCGCTCGTTAAGCTTTTGGATCTGCCTTACGGCGGTTCAATCACGGTCGCATGCATGCTGCCGGTCATCCTTATCGCTTACCGCTATGGAATCGGCTACGGTCTCATCACCGGTCTGCTCTTCGGTATCTCGCAGCAGCTGCTCGGACTTAACACACTGTCATATGTAACGACATGGCAGTCCATTGTCGCAGTCATCATGCTCGACTATATCGTTGCTTTTGCTGTCATCGGATTCGGAGGTCTCTTCCGCAGGATATCGAATCAGGCAACAGGTCTGGTCGCAGGCGTCATCTTCGTGTGCGTCCTCAGATTCTTATGCCACGTCATATCCGGCGCTACGGTATGGGCAGGTCTTTCCATCCCGGACAATGCGGCTTTGATCTATTCCATCGGTTACAATGCGACCTACATGATCCCCGAGACGATCGTTACTGCAGTCGCAGCATACTATGTAGGTTCTGTCCTTGATTTCAGAGGACCTGCCATCACGCACCTTTCCGGCAAGAAGGAGACAAAGCTCCCCGTCCTTTCCTGGATCGCAGGCTTCCTTATCGCAGGCGCAGTTATCTTCGATGTTGTTAATGTGTTCATGTTCATCCAGAACGCTGAGACAGGTGAATTCGATGTAACGGGACTTGTAAATGTCAACTGGCAGCTGATCCTTATCGTCACTGTTATTTGTTTTGTCGTAGCAGGAATACTCACCATTTTTGCAACAAAGAAGAAGTCGTAATTGTTCTTAAAACGGAACAATTCACCATAAGTTAATATTATTCCCTTCCGTCGTGATTTATAATGATTAAAAGGTCTTGACCTTTTGAAATATCATACGGAAGGGAGTGATTTTATGAAGATCACTACACAGGGCAACGGAATCAAGATCGGATCCAGACTCGAACAGAAGATCTCAGATAAGATGAGCAAGTTCGATAAGTTTTTCGGTGATGAGGGTTCCCTCAATGTACGTATCAGACCCGAAGGCAACAAGATGATCGTCGAGATCACAATGAAGCTCGATGGCAAGATCTACAGAGCGGAGGCTCGTGACGAAGATATTCTCACAGCTGTCGACAGAACGGTCGACAAGCTTGAATCGCAGATAAGAAGACAGAAGACCAAGTTCCTCAAGAAGAAGAAGGAATACCCGGGTATCGTCAACTATCTTGAAGAAGACGGCGGTGCTGACTTCGATTTCGAAGACGAGCAGGAAGAGAAGATCACAAAGACCAAGAAGTTCCCGCTGAGACCGATGAGCGCAGAAGATGCAATCCTGCAGCTCGAGATGCTCGGACACGATTTCTTCGTTTACCTTGACAGCGATACGGATTCCGTATGCATCGTGTACAAGAGGAAAGACGGCGGCTACGGTCTGCTCGAACCCGAGTACTGATACTGATAACAATTGACTAATATGGCGGGCCCTTCGCGGGGTCCGCTTTATTTTATTGACTTAAAGCCTTCGAGCCGTTATAATACACGAGTTCAATTCAGAAACCTGAGCACGAGAGGAGGGATGAAAAGATGTCTGAGATCAGAGTTAAGGAGAATGAGTCCCTTGACAGTGCACTTCGCAGGTTCAAGCGTTCTTGCGCAAAGTCCGGCGTTCTCGCTGAGGTCCGCAAGAGAGAGCACTATGAGAAGCCTTCAGTTCGTCGCAAGAAGAAGTCAGAGGCAGCTCGCAAGAGAAAGCATTGATTTTTAACCGGCCGGTTCCGCAAGGAGCCGGTTGTTTTTTGCCTCAAGTATGCTAATCTTCTTAATTTCTGTTAAAATAGGTACAAAAATTAAGTTGAGATTAGAATTATGCTGCTAACTGGTAAGAGCTGGCGTATGCCCGCATCCGGTAATGTTACGGATGCGACGTCGATAATTGACGTATTGCTCAAAAATCGCAATATCGAAGATGCCGGGACTTTCCTGTCTGAGGACGGGGGAGTATGGCATGATCCGTTTCTTTATAAGGATATGCAAAAAGCTGTCGACCTTATCAACGAGGTCATGGACCGTAACGGCAAGATACTTGTCTACGGTGACTATGACTGCGACGGCGTTACCGCCACGGCGATCCTCGTAAGGTATTTTAGGGCTCATCACGCTGACGTCGGATATCTTGTCCCCCAGCGTGCCGAGCACGGATATGGTCTTTCCGAGAAGATCATGGACAAGGTCATAAGCGAGAATCCCGACCTCGTCATCACCGTGGACTGCGGTATCACCAACATCGACACCGTGGAAGAACTCAAGCACCGCGGCATCAGTGTCATCGTCTCGGACCACCACAATGTCAAAGACGAGATCCCTTCTGCCGACTGTGTCATCTGTTCCAAGAGAGAAGACAACACTTATCCGTTCAACGACCTCTGCGGCGCAGGCGTCGCGCTTAAGATCTTAGAGGCGCTCGGCAAGGACGGAAGGCATAAGGTCTCATCCAATCTCTGGCACCAGGCAATAGAACTTGCGGGTATCGCTACGATAGCAGACCTCGTCTCGATGACGGATGAGAACAGGACGATAATCAAGCAGGCATTCAAGAGCATGGTGAGCCCGGCTAACGTCGGCGTCAAGGTCATGAACGAGATGCTCCTGTTGCACGGAAAGTCTCTTGACGAGACATACATATCTTTTAATTTCGTTCCCAGAGTAAATGCTGCCGGAAGGCTTTATGACTCATCCGACGCACTCAATCTGTTCCTCGAGAATAATCCTGCAGAAGCAAAAACTGCGGCAATGAATCTCACGAAGCAGAACGACGAGCGCAAGGAGATTGAGGCGAAAGTCTTCGAGGAGGCGCAGGCACAGCTCGAGAGCCCCGATAGGCCCGAGAAATGGAGCCTTGCAAACATCCGCGGACCTATAGTCGTCTACGGAAAGAACTGGCATCAGGGCGTGCTCGGAATCGTAGCCGGCAAGATATCGCAGTTCTACAACAGATCCGCGATCGTCTTGACCGATGATGCGATCGAACCGGAATTCGTCAAGGGTTCAGGAAGAGCATTCGGTGACTTCGATCTTTACGGCGCACTCACGGATGCGGCTGATACATTGGTTAATTTCGGAGGCCACAAGAAGGCTGCCGGCATGATGGTCCGCAAGACCGACATAGAGAAGTTCATAGACAGGCTCGAAGAAGTCTCGAGAAAGAGGCTCGAGGAAGGCTCGGGAGAAGAGCAGGAAGATATTCTTAATATCGACTGCGAGCTTAAGCCCGAACTGGTCACCTTCGATACATACAGAAAGGTAAGGTCCATGAGACCGTTCGGCATAGGCAACCCGAAGCCTGTTTTCGCGACGAGGGACCTCATCGTATCCGCGGTGTACCCGATGAGCGAAGGCGCGCACATAAGGCTCGACCTTACCTACGGCGACGGCAAAGAGAGCTTATCCGCGGTAGGTTTCGGAATGGGAGCGTACTTGGATCTCATCGTTCCCGGCGACAAGATAGACATCGCATATTCCATGAACGAGTTCTGCTTCAGGGGCGAGACATCTCTCAGCCTCCATCTGTGCGACATCAAGCTGAACGGCGGATCCGGCTTCATGTGGGCCAAGGCGGGCGTTGCGGAGAAACTGTATTCCAACGGCCTGTCGGTAAAGCAGATAGCCAAGATGGCACCGGGCGAGGACGTCCTTCCGGACATGATCCCGCACCCTGATGATTTCGGTGTGTGCTATCGCACGGCGACCAAACTGGCGGGTGACGGCACGGCAACGGTGGACTGCGATCTGTTCGCAAAACTTGTAAATGTCACTTCAAATGATAAAATTACCCCGTTCAGAGTAAAACGTTGTCTCGAGATATTCGCAGACAGCGGACTCCTGAGACTGGGAACGACGGGACCGATGAGAGTGTGCTTCAGCATGATGAATGTCGAGCAGAAGGTAAGGCTCTCTGAAAGCGAAGCTTATAAAAGGATAATGAATGAGCAAGCATGACGGAATAATCCAATACACGGAGGAAGAACTGCAGGAACGCGAATACCTGGCAGATGAGACTCTTGTGCCCGATATTCCCGAAGAGATCACCGATAAGTTCGAGGAAGTCTTAGACACCTACAAGGAATACTCGTCAGGCTCCAAGCCGGAAGACGCCGCAAAGGACGAAGAGTTCTTAAGAAGGGCGTTCTACTTTGCATACAAGGCACACCGCAACCAGAAGAGGAAGACGGGCGAGCCTTACATAATCCACCCCATAGCGGTAGCAAAGATCCTGGCAGACCTCAAGGTCGACTCCGAGACGCTCGCTGCCGCGCTCATGCACGACACGATAGAAGACACGGTTGCTGACAGCATCATGCTCACGGAGAAATTCGGAGCTACGGTCACATCCCTTGTCGAAGGCGTTACGAAACTCAACACAAAACTCGACAACGTCGTATACGATACCAAGACGGACATCCAGGCATCCAACGTGCGCAAGATGCTCCTGGCGATGACCAACGACATCAGGATCATCTTCATCAAACTGGCAGACCGTCTGCACAACATGAGAACGCTCAAGTTCCAGTCTCCCGAAAAGCAGATCGAGAAGGCGCAGGAGACATTGGACATCTATGTTCCTTTCGCAGGAAGATTCGGTATCTACAGGATCAAGTGGGAACTCGAGGACCTGTGCCTCATGTACCTGCATCCCGAGGAATACAACAAGCTGATCAAGCTCGTATCCGGTGACCGTAACGAGCGTGAGGATTTCATGGAGCAGGTTATCTCCGAGATCCGATCAAAGCTCACGGAAAACGGCATCACGCATTTTGACATCGAAGGCAGGCCCAAGCATTTCTACAGCATCTACAAGAAGATGCACGACAAGGGCAAGACTATAGACGAGATATACGACCTTTACGCATGCAGGATCATCGTTGACGAGGTCACGGAATGCTATCAGGTCCTTGGTATCATCCACGAGATCTACCAGCACGTTCCCGGCAGGTTCAAGGACTATATTGCGATGCCCAAGGAGAACAAGTATCAGTCCATCCACACGACGGTCGTATCGCATGTCGGCATCCCGTTCGAAGTCCAGATAAGGACTTACAGGATGCACCAGACTGCCGAGTACGGCATCGCAGCACACTGGCATTATAAAGAAGAAGGTTCGTCGACAGAGTTCAAGGCGGACAAGTATGACGAGAAGATCGACGAGGTGCGTCAGATCATCGAGACACAGAGCGAGCTGTCGGATTCTTCCGAGTTCCTCGAGTCTTTGAAGATGAACATCGCTCCTGACGAGATCTTCGTATATACCCCTAAGCACGCTCTGGTAAAGCTGCCTCAGGGTTCATGTCCGATCGACTTTGCTTATGCGATCCATTCCGGCATCGGCAACCACATGCATGGTGCCAAGGTCAACGGCAGGCTGGTCCCGCTCTCATACGAACTCAAGAACAGCGACATAGTCGAAGTATTGAGCTCCGAGAAACTCGTCAAAGGTCCTTCAAGAGACTGGCTCAAGATCGTAAGATCCGCGAACGCACGCACGAAGATCAATGCATGGTTCAAGCGCGAGGCGAGACCGGACAACATCGAACAGGGTAAGAAAGAACTCACCAGAGAGATCGAGCGTAACGGCTTTGATCCTGCCAAGCTCCTCATGCACCGTTCTCTTGAGACCATCTTAAGACGCAATAATTTCCAGGGAATAGACGACATGTATGCCGCTATCGGATACGGTTCGATCAGCGTCATCAAGGTCTTCAGCCGTTTGAGAGACGACTATATCAGGTCATGCTCGGAAGAGGAAAGGGCAGCGCTCGGCTATAGGGTTACTGCTGACGGTAACGTCGCATACAACCCGCCGGATCTTCCGATCCAGCTCGGCAAGTTTGACCAGTCCCACTCCAAGGGCAAGGCTCCTTCGAAGAATTCCGATTCGGCTTCCAAGAAGGTTGAGTCTTACGACATAGACATCATCAACGCGTTGAATGCGGATCCGCACCAGATCGCAGGCAAGGTAAGAGCGGGAGATCTTGAAGAACAGCAGTCCCGCAACGCCAAGATCCTGGCGGGCAAGCGTGCACATGCTTCGAGTGAAGTAATCGTTGACGGCCTCGAAGGAATAGCGACGCACCTTGCAAACTGCTGCCACCCCGTATACGGCGACGAGATCGTCGGTTACGTCACGCAGGAAAACGGTGTCGGCATCCACAAGACAACCTGCAACAACATAAGGAACATCGTGAAGAACCGCGAGAAATCCGACAAGGACATGGAGAAGTTCCAGCGTCTTGTCACCGCGAAATGGCTTGCCAAGGCACAGTTCGCAAGCTACGACATCAGGCTCGTCGTTATCTGCACAGACAGGCAGAGTCTGTTGTTCGACGTGCTCGACAAGATCAACGAGGAGAGGATCAACGTAAAGGCACTGACGACCGTAAAGGACGGTCAGGTCGCAAGGATCTTCATAACCGTCAACATCTCCGGCAAGGAGCAATATGACAGGCTCGTCGCAAGGATCAAGACCGTCAAGGACGTCAGCGACGTTATCAGGGACTGATCGTAAACCGTTTATTTACAGATAATTGATTTGGTTTTTATTGACGGGGCAGGAATGCCTCGTCTATTGTTTATTTATATTCATACGGATTCGGATATATAAGAGCAACAGCACACTTTACAGTGGAGGTGCATGCTATATGAAACATTCAACCCGCTTTATTTCCCTTACTCTTGCTGCGACTATGACGGTGTCTGCGTTCTCGGCGTGCAGTCTGCTTCGCAAAAAAGATGACGGCATCAACCGCGTAACCGTCATCCTGCCGGAGCCGACCGAGGAAGAAGAGATAGTCAATATCACGTCCGCCGTGACGATAAATTCCTACCTGACGGCAAGAGCGTACCTTGATCTTATCCTTGAATACGACACTGAAAACATGACTGAAGCT
>JAILMZ010000064.1 GCA_024692105.1 Saccharofermentans sp. | reverse complement strand
TTCGGGATCGTAGTCCATTGTCGTGTTGCCGTCCGTAATACGGCCCTGGCGTGATATTGCCTTGGTATAGAACAGAATAGCCTCAGCAAGAGTTGTCTTACC
Organism: Saccharofermentans sp.; assembly: GCA_024692105.1. Next base: position 20,586 of record JAILMZ010000064.1, on the reverse strand, counting down.
GGAGCCGATATGTCCGAAAAGGGCAATGTTGCGAATCTTGTCTGCGGAATAATTTTCCATCAGTCTTTCCTCCTCAAAGTCAAATTTCAGTAACTTTTCCATTATAAAGTATTTGATGTGCCATTTCCACAAACAATATACGCGTGTGTATTTATTTTTTGTGCATTACGGAATATCAGGAATACCACGTCGAGCAGTCGTACGGGTCAAATGTTGCCAGATCTACACCGTAGTCTCCGAGCACCATATCATAAACTGTATCGTAATCACGGAGCCACGACACTTTGGTGTATACAGATCGTACTCCGACCTCTTGAGGAACCCACGGAGTTGAGAAATCCGTTTGTCCGGATGCCAGGCCCATCGATCCTTGAATCTGAACATAAACGTATTCTGTCGGACTTATAAACACAAGTGCTATACGGTGACCAATACTGTTTTCATTGCGATTTTTGTCACTTACGGAATAATAACTTGAATATTGATTAACAATCTGTCCATCAATTACGTATGAACAAGAAAGAAGTATCGCGGGGTATCCTCGAGTCATCATTAAATGTCGTATCCAACTGCATGTCCAACATGTGTAATTATCGTGATATGAATGATTGGCTATCCAATAATAGCACGCACTAATCGTTTCCAGGTCAGTCATATTATCTTTGTACTGAGAAATATCATTACACATCGATTTTATGCGGTCAGGTATATTGCCGGCAAAACGGGCATAATCGGCCAATTCTACATAGCCTCGTCCATTTGTGCATTCAACGCTTATAGTCGTAATTTTATTATCTTTGTAATAGAGATCAAAAGACTGTTCTCCATCCAACGCGCAGTAAATCCAAACATCCAAAAAAACGCTATATCCATTGCTGAGCATATATTCTGCTCTTTCTTCACCATAACGCATGTAAGGATTTCTCGAGGGATCATCATAGTATTGAATTATCGTATAAGCTACCGGATTACCGGGGTCAGGATACAACTGAGCATAACCGTCACCGATATCCCGGAATCCTTCATCACCATTTAACTTAAAATACAGATCTTTCCTGTCGATCGCTTCGGAAACATATAATCCGAATTCGACATATTGGATGTTTCCATCATCTTTTACATACTCAAAGCTGCTGTAATCTTGATATGTTCTTTCATAGTACGGATCATATGTGCTCGCTATTGCGAAACTGATTCCTTCATAATTCCCGATTGCTTTATAAGAGTGTTCAATCGCATTTCCAGAAGGATTAGAAGATGGCGTTGTCGCCGGAGCCGGATTAGTTGCTGAAGGATTGGAAGCAGAGCCCGAAGCGCTTGTCGGTATGCCGTTGATAACAGCGGGCTCGATCATTACACTCGTCACGCCTGCAACATTTCCAGGAGCTGCGCCTCCCTTAGCAACAAGCACAATCTGTATTGCTTCCAGACGCTTGCTCATACCGGAAGTACCACTCATCTCACCGTTCTTTGCCCATCCGAGCCAGCCGTAATCCTGCGCATGTACTCTGTAATAGACATCGTAATAGTTCGCAATATCGCCGGTAAGCTTTATCTCGATTCCCTCGAGTCTGTAACTCATCCCCTGAGTTCCGCTCATCTCACCGTCTTTGGACCAGGTCTGTTCCCAGCCGATATTCTGGACATGAGTATGGTACTCGATGCTTCCGCTGTACTGATTGCCGGTAAGATGGATCTCGATACCTTCAAGCCTTTTGGACTGACCTGTCGTGCCTGATTCAGCTCCGTCTTTTGCCCATGAAGATTCCCAGCCGTAGTCCTGCCTGTGAACTCTGTAATTAACGGATGTGAAAGAACCTGTGCCTCTAGGAATAATCCTTACTCTAACTTCCTCTAGCCTTTTGGCCTCGCCTGTTGTTCCGGCAAGTGCTCCATCAGATACGAAGCCCTGAGCATCGCCGTAATCTTCAATATGCACGGCATATTCTACCGTGTAACAAGCAGCCAGATCACCCGTAAGATTCATTTCGATGCCTTCGAGACGCTTTGCCTGACCCGAAGTTCCTGCCATCTCACCTGCAGTGCGATAGTCCTGCCAACCGATGTCCTGAACATGAACACGATACTCGAGCGTGCCTGACAGGCCGGTGTTGTTTTCGAGGTTTATGGTAATCGCTTCGACTCTCTTTGACTGTCCTCTGGTTCCGAGAGTGAGGATTCCTGTCGATGCGTCCCATGAGCCTGCGGTATCACCGTAGTCCTGTACATGGCAAGTACCGGAAAGGGCGATATCAGTTGCAGCATTGACCGTTGTGTTGTTTATCAGTACTAAACTGTTGAACACCAGCGTTGCAGCAAGCAGTATGGTAACAATTCGTTTTTGTATCGTCATATCAACATGCCTCCTTTGTTTTTGGCATTTAACCGGTTACTGTCCCAAATATTCAGTGATCTCAAGCAATGATTTTGAGGGCATCAGTCCACTTTCAATGTATTCTTCGAAAATAGGGATAAAGAACACCTTATCTGTTAAGATCTCTCCTATTGATTCATCTATTTGATATAGAGATAAGTCAACAGTTGATCTGGCAAAAGTACCCAAATATACTGAGGCTGAACAATCACTATTAATTCCTATGAGTTCGTTATATGTGTAATCGCCATTATCTGTATCCTTTATTACCTCTGTGTCTATTAATAGTAGTACATTAAAGAATAATCCTAATATCGATCTTTTTAAATAGTTACGCTGTTTAGTTTCATATTAAAAGGACCACCTCATTCATCATGAGATGGTCCTCTAAAAACGTAGTTCTATCGTATTACTTTGCTTTCTTGCCGCCCGTTGCAGGTCTCTCGAAAACAAGTACCAGACGGTCTTCCTTCGAGTCGAACGAGCTCTGTGACAGTGATGCGGAAGCAGTAGAATCACCGAGTGAGGAGATGATCTTTCCGCCGTCATCGTTAACTGCGGATACGAGCTTCCATCCGTCCTTAGCCTTCTTGTCGAGGAGGTTCTGGAGCTTATCGATATCGACTTCGGAAAGGTTGTTGTGCTCAACGACTTCTACAATGTATTCCTTCGGGCCGTTATCAGCAGCACCGACGCCTTCCTTAACCTTCTTCTCGAGAGCTGCGATAGATTCATCCATAGCAGCAAGTTTCTTCTCAAGTTCAGCCTTCTCCATCTCAATCTCCTTGATCTTGTTTTCTTTCTCTTCGATCTGCTTCATCATCGAACCCTTCTGGCTCTCGCTCAGAGCTGCTTCCTTAAGGAATACAGCCTGCTTCTCGGCATTGAGAACGATCTCCTGGGCAGCAGCCTCTGCAAGAACCGTAGCGTTCTTGGAATCTTCAATGATCCTGTTTGCTTCATCGAGCTTTTCCTTGAGACCGTCAATGTCTGTCTGGAGGCCTTCCTGCTGCTTGTAGTATTCGGTGAGCTGATTCTCGGCTTCAGTCTTCTTATTCTCGAGTTCGTCGATCTCGCCGCGCTTCTCGGAGAGTGTCTTATCGAGCTCTTCCTGCTGTGTGGAAGCCTTTGCCTCGAAATCTTCTATCTCCTTCTTGATGGAGTCGCGCTTGGAAAGAGCTTCTTCGGCCTCGGCCATAACGCCTCTTGCCTGCTCAGTCATTACGTCGAGCTCTTCCTGAGCCTTCTTGTTGCGCTCTTCAAGCTCTGCAACGATCCTGTCGCGCTCGGCATTTGCTTCGGCAATAGCCTGCTCCTTTGCAGCGATAGCCGCATCTCTGTCCTTCTCAGCGGCATCCTTGATCTTAAGAGCTTCGCTTGCCTGCTCCATGGAGACCTTCTTGGACTCCTCGGCGATCCTTATCTTCTCTTTCTCAAAGTCTTCGTTGAGCTTTACGATCTGGGCATCAAGATCCTTGATCTCGGCTTCTCTTGCCTTCTTGATCTTATCTGAATTCTCGAGGAGATCCTGAACTTCCTTTGCTTCCGCAACGAGTTCATCACGCTTTGCCATTGCTTCTCCGAATTCCTTCTCGACCTGAATGGCAAGCTTCTCTGTCTGTTCCTGAGTCTCTTTGAGTATTCTTTCCTGTTCCTGCTTTGCAGCCAGGATCATCTCGTCGTGTTCTTTCTGAGACTTAGCCTTCGACTCCTTCTCCATGTTGTCGCATTCAGCCTTGATCTCATCTCTTCTGTTCCTGACGGTCTCAAGGTCGCTTCTTATGCTCTCGACAGCCTGTTCAAGTGCTATCTTCTCATCGAGCTTCTTCTTCTGTATCGAAGAAAACTCTGAGTCGAGCTTAGCCTTCTCAGATTCAAATTTATCCTGAAGTGTGTCGTAATCGCGCTGCAGCTTCTCGATGGCTTCCTGGATTCGCTTCTCTTCTTCAGATTTCTTAGCTTCAGCCCTGGCTATGTTCTCCTGAGTCTTCTTCTCCAGTATCTGCTTTGCTTCCGCGGATGCTTCCTCGGTATTACCCTGGGAAGCCTTCTGGAAATCGAACTTACACATTGAGCAGCGGGCAACATTATCACCCATCATGACACCGCATACCGGACACTTTTTCATAATTACGTGTTCTCCCTAATATCTTGTGCTGATTAATTCAGATTAATCACTCATGTATTATACTCCACATGTCAACAAAATATTAGTTTTTTCTTACTTTTTAAAATGAAATAATTATGAACTTTAACTCATAAAAGGCGTTTTACCGACATTCTATTTTGTTACATCCGTCATTTGTGCCTTTTTTGTGCTTCTTTATAATTTGAAACAATATATGAAATAGGGGGGACTAATATGTCAAACGCCTTTAAGAAAGCGGTTTCCGCTACTCTTTTCCCGGTTCTTTGCATCGGTCTTTTTGCCTGCAACAGTAATCTTCCCGGAGAGCAATCCCAGGTCGAGCTCGACCCCGAAGTCAGCATGACGGATGCTTCCGAGACCGAAGATGCGGCATACGGCGGAGATGCCGTAGTAGGCATCACTCAGGAACCTTCTAGCTTCGATCCTCATGCAGCGGTAGCTGCCGGCGACAAGGAGCTTATCTTCAACATCTACGAAGGTCTTTACAAGTTCGATTCAACAGGAACTCTCAATCCCTGCCTTGCAACAGATTGCGAGATCTCCGATGATTCCACAGTCTATACATTTACCATCAGGGAAGGCGTTACTTTCCACAACGGTGATACGCTCGATGCTGACGATGTCGTTTACTCCCTGAAGCGTGCGGCAGGCCTGCTCGATTCACAGGACGGAACTGCGCTCGTACCCGAACTCGACGTAATCAAGGATGTCGAGAAGAATGACGCAGGCCAGGTAGTCGTTACTTTGGAGTCCGGCAACAGCGAACTCCTCAGCTACTTCACAACGGGTATCATCCCCGACGGTTACGATGACTGCGAGTCAAACCCTGTCGGAACAGGCCCTTTCATGTTCTCTTCATATACCATCGGTGAGAGCGTAGTCCTCGTTAAGAACGATAACTACTGGCAGGCAGGTCTTCCCTATCTCGACACAGTCACATTCAAGATCTGTGCAGATATGGACTCCGGACTTCTCGAGCTCCAGAACGGAAGCATCGACATCTTCCCTTACCTCGATTCCATCCGTGCAGACCAGCTCGATCCTTCACAGTTCACCATCGAATCCAACGGTTCCAACATGGTCCAGATCTTCGCGCTCAACAACGCGGTAGCACCTCTTGATGATGCAAGAGTACGTGAAGCTATCTGCCTCGCGATCAACAGACAGGACATCATCGAGGTCACGATGGGCGGTGCAGGCGTTGAGCTTACAACGGCAATGAGCCCTGCCATGGGAACATACTACGATACTTCACTTGACGGCACATATGCACAGGACATCGAGAAGGCGAAATCCCTCCTCGAAGAAGCAGGATATCCGGACGGATTCAAGCTTACCGTAACGGTTCCTTCCAACTATCTTGTTCACGTCAACACCGCAGTCGAACTCGCTTCCGAGCTCTCTGCAGTCGGCATCGATCTTGAGATCGAGCAGGTGGACTGGGCAACATGGCTCGATTCCGTTTATACGAACCGTCAGTATGAGTCTACAGTCATCTGCCTTACGAGCGACTATGCTCCGTATGACGTGCTCCAGCGCTATGCATCAACATCTTCGGACAACTTCATCAATTATTCCAACAGCGAAGTAGATGCTCTGCTTGCAGAGATCCCCACACTTGCTGATGACGATGCCAAGACAGAACTCTACCACGAGATCCTTAATATCATGGTGGAAGACAGCGCTTCCTGCTACATCCAGGATCCCACGACGCTTACAGCCGTATCCACAAGACTTACCGGCTACAGCGTATATCCGATGTACGTACAGGATATGTCTCAGGTAAAACTGGCAGAATAAAAAGAGACTGGAACTTCAAACACAAACGGGCTGCCATATGGCGGCCCGTTCTTGTATATGTATAATAGTACAAATATCTATAAGGAAAGGAGCCCTCTGTGGTGTCTTTGAATGCGAAGCAGAATCTGAAGTACGCAGGCCTTAAGCTCATCGAGCTTATAGCCACGCTTTTCGTCGTCTCCTTTCTGACTTTCGCGGCATTCTCCATTATTCCCGGTGATACAGCGCAGATACTGCTTGGCCCTAACGCAACACCCGAACAGGTCGCAAGACTCAGGACTGAATTGGGTTTGGACCAGCCTCTCGCGGTAAGATACATCACATGGGTAACCGGCGCATTTACCGGCAATCTCGGCATGTCGACTTCCTACAAAGTTCCGGTCATCGAACTAATATTGCAGAGGCTTCCGGTCACGCTCGGAATGAGCATACTCGCTCTCATAATGGTAATCGTTATCTCCTATCCGCTCTCGATCTTTTCCGCAAGAAAGCCGGGACATCTCGGAGACTATATCTGCTCGATACTCGGGCATGTGCTCTTTGCCATTCCGCCGTTCGTACTCTCACTGCTCCTGATCGTTTTGGCTTCGGGTGTCCTTCACATCTTCACGATGGGCAAATACGCTCCGCCCGAGAAAGGTTTCGGCAATTACATAGCAAGCCTCGCGCTTCCCGCTTTTGCGATAGCGCTTCCCAAGATCGCAATGACATTCAAGTTCATGCGCTCTGCGATAATCGAACAGAACGCATCCGAGCACGTCAAGACAGAGAGAAGCCACGGCCTGTCTGAGGCTCGCATCCTCTTCAGGCATGTGCTCCCGAATTCCAACGTATCTTCCATCACGATAATATCTTTGGTCTTATCGGACATATTGGGCGGAAGCCTCATAGTCGAGCAGGTCTTCAATCTTCCGGGACTCGGGAGACTCCTACTCGCGGCGATCGACAGAAGAGATTTTCCGCTTCTGTCGGGAATGATCTTTTATCTGGCTCTCATCACGGTGATCCTTTATTTTGCCTCTGACATACTGGCAAGCATCTCGGATCCCCGCATCAGGCTAAAGTAGGAGGTAATCACATGCAGTCACGCGCCTCCTCTTTCAGAGCGAAATCATTCTACATCACGGGTGCGGTCCTTCTCGGGATCGTAGTGCTGGCTTTCATCGTCTCGCTGTTCTACACGCCATTCGATCCCAATGCAACGAACGCCAAAGAGATACTTCTTCCGCCTTCCATGCAGCACTTCTGCGGAACGGATAATTTCGGAAGGGATGTCTTCTCGAGGATGCTCGATGCATCCAAATACACTATCTTCATATCGATTGCAGGTGTGGCGATAGCATTGGTCCTTGGAGTGTTATCGGGTCTGCCCGCAGGATATTTCGGAGGGTTCCCCGACCGCATGATAATGCTCTTCAACAACAGCATCATGTGCTTTCCCGGCATTCTTCTGGCGCTTGTGGCAGTAGCTGTTTTCGGGGCATCGATGTTCAATGTAGTGTGGGCGCTGGGACTTGTTTTCGCACCGACTTTCGCGAGGGTGTGCCGCGCCGGTGCGATGGAACTCAAGACAAGAGACTTCATAATGCATGCGAAAGTCATGAAGGTAAAACCTTTGAGGATAATGTACTCGCACATCCTTCCCAATCTTGTCCCGCAGCTTCTTCCTGCGACGGTAATAGGTCTTGCGAACATGACGCTTTTCGAATCAGGCATGAGTTATCTCGGACTCGGAGTGCAGCCTCCGGATGCGAGTTTCGGAAAGATGCTCGCAGACAGCCAGGCGTATATCATGAAGGCTCCCTGGCTGGTCATATTCCCTTCGCTCATGCTCATATTGTACATACTCGGACTTTACTTCCTGTCGGAAGGCATCCGCGTAACTTATTCGGGAAGGAGTGATTCCTGATGACAAGACATACGCACATAGTTAAAGTCCATCACTTATCTCTCGCCTTCCCGACCAGAAATGATCCTGAGCCGAAGCCTGTCCTGAAGGATCTTGATTTCGGCATAAGAGACGGAGAGATATTAGGCCTCATAGGCAACTCCGGAAGCGGCAAGACAATGACCGCCATGGCTATCGCCGGACTGCTCCCGGAAGGCGCCGTCATCACTGAAGGATCCATTAAATTTGCAGGTGAAGACCTCACCGCAATGAAGCCTGGCAAGAGAAGACAGATGCTCGGTACGAACATCGGCGTCATCTTCCAGGAACCGTCCACGGCTTTGGATCCGCTCATGAAGATCGGCAAGAACCTGGATGAGATACTTATCACCCACAAAATGAAGGATAAGGACGAACGCAAGGCCCGTGTTCTTTCCATGCTCGAGACCTGCGGTTTTGAAGACCCTGAGGATATCTGCTCAAGGTATCCCCACCAGCTGTCCGGTGGCCAGCGTCAGCGTGTCCTCATAGCAGGCGCGGCGCTCCTTAAGCCGAGACTCCTTATCTGTGATGAGCCGACATCTTCACTCGATACGGTGACCACGATCCAGATACTCAATCTTCTTAAGGACATCTGCCATCAGATGCACATGACCGTGCTCTTTATCTCGCACGATCTGTCTGCCGTAAGGAATTTCTGCGACCGTGTAATGGTCATGAGAGACGGCGAGATCGTCGACAAGGATACGACAGAAGATATGCTCCTGCATCCGAGGAGCGGCTACACCGCAGAGCTCCTTACAAATGCAAGGCTCGATACGAGAACACTTGGCTTAGAGCGCGCGACCGTTGACTACTCGGTAAGCCCCGTGCTGGTCGCAAAAGACATAACGGCAAGATACAGCAACTCTGCCAACGACGTGCTCAAAGGCGCAAGCCTCGAGATCTACCCGCGCGAGATGCTCGGTCTGATCGGAAGCTCGGGATGCGGCAAGACGACACTGGTAAAGACATTGCTCGGACTTATGCCGCACGGCGGAACCATCAGCAACGACAAACAGACGGGAGCTGTTTTCCAGGATCCGGTATCTTGTCTCAATCCTGCCCACAGTGTTCAGTGGCATCTGCTCGAACCGCTGAGAGCGGCAGGCATAAAACTGACCAAGACCGAGCGCATCGCAAAGGCAGAGAAAGCACTTGAGATCGTAGGTCTTTCTCCCGAGTATCTGACCCGCCGTCCGCGCCAGTTGTCCGGCGGTCAGAGGCAGCGTGTGGCTATCGCGATGAGCCTTATTCTCGAGCCGTCACTGATAGTTGCTGACGAGCCGTTCTCGTCACTCGATTCGAGTTCAGCATCAGAGATACTGAAACTTCTTACCGACATCAACCGCGAGCGCGGCACGTCGTTCCTTCTCATCACGCACAACATTCACATTGTGCGTCAGATCTGTCCGCGCGTTATCGTCATGGACGGCGGTACGGTCTGCGAGGAAGGTCTGACTTCAGAGGTCCTTTCCGCACCCAAGTCAGAAGCCGCGCGCAAACTCCTTAATGCCGAATCAGTTCTTCACGGTGACAACTTTAACGATTGAATAAGAAAGGCCGCTCCATGAAGGAACGGCCCATCTCAAGGGTGATCTATATAAAGTGTTGTCATGCTATTATAAAATTGCTCTATATCAGATCAGTTCAACTATATTAATCTTCATATTCAATTGTGTAACTTACAATCTTAACATCTGCGCTATTCCAGCCTGGGTTACTGAAGTATAGTTTGGAACAATTTACCGCTTGTCCATTGGCCTGCGGATAAATTGTCTCAGAACCTGAATACTGATTATACCCGGTCTGAACTCCCTGCGAAGCACCATAGAAATTGAATCCGTTTGACTGCTCATAACTGATGTTAAACGAACCATTTGTAAGCGCAGTCTTTTCCCAATTGACCGTTATGCTCTTAATCTTTTTGCTCTCATCAACAGAAACATAAGTGCTGTTGTTAGGCTGCATTTGAACATTTAATGTCTGTGTAGCGCCGCCACTTGGTGTTTCCGGATCAGGATCTGTTTTCGGAGGTGGATCTGTCGGAGGCGGGTCCGTCGGCGGCGGATCTGTCGGAGGCGGGTCTGTCGGAGGCGGGTCTGTCGGATCGACATTAACAGGAGTAGGAGTAGGATCGAGTTTGTCCTGGTCCTCGGTGTCGCCGCCTCCTGTAGAATCATCTACATCCGCCTCATAAGTCTTTTCGTCTCCCAGAGTCGGTTTCAGTGCAGCGATAGTTGCATTTGCATCCTTTTCCCAATTGCCTTCTCCGTAAAGGTTGTACATCTGCTCGCCGCGCTCATTTGCTTGAGCAACAGTAACAGCAACGCCTGCTATTGCGGCGCCGGAGATGATTACGATAATCGCAACTACGATTATGATTTCTGTAAGCGTAAAGCCTTTCTTTGAGACTTTCATAGTATAGATCCCCCTTGATGGATTTATACTACGATTATAAATGTGGAGAATTTGCCAAATCTATCACTGAAATGTGTATACTGCAAACGATGTTTTAACTGTTTGTTAAGATATGTTCTCTAACATATGAAAGCAATGCTTCTCTTGTATTAGCGACATTTCCACGCAAATATACATCAAAGACTTCAGCCAGTATGCGGCCTATCTCAGGGCCTTCGGCAAAGCCCGCAGATATGATGTCCTCGCCGCCTATGGCGAGTTCTCTTATGCTTAATGCGGCACCTTCAGAAAGCAGCTTTCCTTCAATATCCTCGAGTGCGTTAAGTCTTTCCATCCTGTTTTGTCCGTACTCGGAATGAGCTAGAATATCCGCTCTCTGCAACAGTGCCAGTTTACGAAGGAACGGTACGGGATGCTCTGTCATAAACTTATGAACGGTATATCTGTCGGGCTTAAGGAAAGTATCGTGAAGGAGAACGAGACCTGTGACATTCTCAGTGAATTCCTTTGAACACTTAAGTTCGCTTAATACCCTTTGTGCTATCTTCAGGCTGGCTTCAGGGTGACCTTTCATGTGTCCGATTCCGTCTTTATCCATGGTAAAGCATTCCGGTTTTCCTATGTCATGCAGGATCGCCGCAGCCGCAAGTTCAGCATCACGGCAGGGTATCGCTCCTTCAGGAAGATCATCTCTGAAAGGTATTCCTCCGAGTACTGCAAGCGTGTGCTCGAAAACATCCCTGTCGTGATACAGCGAGTGCTGTTCGAAGCCATGGCAGGTAATGAGCTCGGGCAGTATCTCTCCTAATATAAGATAGTGTTTTCTTATTATCTCCACTGCTCCCGGAGCGCAGATAAGGCCTCCTGTTTCAATTGCGATCCTCTCACCTGAGACGGCTTTAAGATTATGCGCAAGTTTTTCCATCGCGCAGGAAGTTCTGCTTTCGATCTCAAATTCATATTTGGCCGCAAACCTCAGACCTCTCAGGATGCGGAGAGCATCTTCGGTGAACCTTACTTCCGGATCTCCTACCGCTCTTATGATGCCCTTGTCGAGATCCTGCATGCCGCCGGTAATGTCCACGATACTGCCGTCTCTTCCGAGATACATCGCATTGATGGTAAAATCGCGGCGCATTACATCGTCTTCTATGCTCCTGGTGAAAGACACTTCATCCGGTCTTCTCAGATCCGAATATGTTCCGTCCACGCGGAAAGTCGTTATCTCAACATTGCCTTCGGAAGTTACGGCCGTCACTGTACCGTGTCTGCTCGCCATGTCAACATACTTTATGCCGGCATCAGACAGCACACTGATTATCTCATCGGGGAAGGCAGAAGATGCCACATCGAAATCATGCGGGACAAGTCCGAGAGCAATGTCTCTCACGGCTCCGCCCACCACATAAGCTTCGTATCCGGCACCTTCAAGAAGGGCCAGAATATCGAGCACATAACGTGGCAGGATACTCTCGTTACCGCTTGAAACAAACTTGTCATGTAACATGCAACAATTATAACAAAAATCCCTAATATATATCTTATAATGTAATATGTTTTGATCATATATAATCCGGGGAGGGACTATGGAATCAACAATACATCCCGACAGAATCGAGTCTGTCTCTTTTTCAGATAACACTCTTTCTATCAGGTGTTTTTGCTGTGTCTATAAAGAGGACATCGCATCACAGGAAAGAGTCCGCATGCAGGTTCCGGGCAGGATCGCGATAGAGATCTTCGCACCGGCTGCAAAGACCATAGGCGTTAAGGTATCCTCAAGAAGGACCGTGCCCAGAGCAAAATCAAAAGTACAGGTTCCGCTCAAGGCAACTTCCGGATGCACTGTCGAAGAGACAGAGAGTGACATCATATTCAAGAACGGACCTTTCGAGGCACGCATCGCGAAGACCGGCGAGTTCAGGATCAGGTATTACTACTGCGGTTCCCCCCTTGTATCCGAGCCTGCGGGAAGCGCTTTCTGCGGAGCGGGCAAAGGTTCAGTCTCAGGTTCAAGCCTTGAGATCTCTCCCGACGAGCACCTTTTCGGACTGGGTCCTGCGGGAGCATCTGTCCTCCGTAACGGCACCCGCGTAAAGTGCGGCATTCCCTTCATCGTTTCCTCAGCGTCTTACGGAGTATTTGTTAATACAACTCTTAATTCCGACATCAGCGTCGGCGCTGACGGAATGGCAACGACATTCAAGGTTCCCGAAGACGAGATCGAGTATGAGATCATCGTAGGCGATAACGTCATGGACGTCTTCTCCACTTTCGAACTTCTTGCAGGCAACCGCGTTGTTCCCTATGTTCCCCAGAAAGGCATCACGCTGAAGATCGACAACAACTACAACATAACTGCGGAAGAGATCCTTGATTCCGTGAGAGATCTCGCCACGGCAGGTCTCCCCGTAAAGGAACTCTGGCTCGGCGGTTCATGGCATCCGTCGTATGACCGCGCAAGCTTTATGTGGGACCTCGCACGTTTCCAGAACGATGAACTGTTTGCAAGGGCTCTCCACGATGCGGGCATCAAGTTCGGTCTGGCAGTCACTCCCGCGATCTCGGACGGTTCACCCGAATACACCGAGGTCCTTGACTGCGGCTACCTCGTTCAGGACAAGAACGGCAAGGCTCTCGTACTCTCCACAGATGTCGGCAATGTCGGCATCATCAACCTCGGCAACCTCGCAGCGCGCAACTGGTTCACGAACCAGTGCGACGTGCTCCTGAGCAGAGGCGCGGATTTCCTCGAAGCAGATATCCCTGCATTCATCCTCAGAGCTCTTGAAGAGAATGTCGATGACGATGCTTTCGTCACAGCATTCCCCGGAATACTCAACACCGCCCTTCTCGAATGCGAGATAAGGATAAGGGGAAGAAACAGCATATCCGTTATCGCAAACAGCTTAAGGGCAGGCAACCAGGCTATCCCTTACGGAAACATCCTCCGTACGAAGCCCGCTGATTTCTGTTCCCTCACTCAGGCTTTGAGAAGCGCTGTCTCGATGGGAATGTCGGGAATCCCCGAAGTAAACATAGACGTTCCTTACACGCCCGATTCAAACCTGTTCTGCAGATGGCTCGGACTTGCAATGTTCGCACCTCACTACAGGCTTGTCATGCCGCCTGAGAAGGTAACGGCGGAAGCCATGGGTGCAGAATCCTACAATGCTTTGAAGAATCTCGCCGGCATCCGTGCAAGCCTTCTTCCCTACATTTATTCCGCCATCGCGGAAGGTGCGACTTTCGGCGTGCCTGTTATGAGACTTCTCGAATCCGAGTTTCCCAGGGACGTATTTGCAAGAGGCCTTGAGAATGAATACATGCTGGGAGAATCACTTCTCGTGGCACCCGTACTTAACAGCGATGGCGAAGTGCATGCTTATATTCCCGCCGGCACCTGGACCGATATGTTCACATACGAAAGGATCCAGGGCCCCAGGTATATCAACCGCAAGACAGACACTGGAACGGTACCCGTCTTTGTAAGACCTAACTCCATCATTGCCACACGCAATCCCGATTCGACTCACACTCACACGCTTCTCGACGGACTCACGTTCACATGCTTCGCGCTTGCTGACGGACAGACTGCAGGATGCGAAGTGTTTGAGTACAAGATGGGCAGTTCGGGCATCCTCAAGGTAACCTGTGAAGGTTCGAAGATAACCGTGCAGGCGCAGAATTTCGGCAAGCACAAGAGGATCGTCTTTGCAGGCGTGTCCAATATCGTATCCTCTTCCGAGTCTGTGCCCGAGAAGACGGCTTACGGCACAATGATCGATTTTACGAGTAATGAGCTGATCGTCACACTCGGCTGACGCTGTCTGCAAAAGCTATCAGATCGGCAAAATATTCTTCCCTGATGCTCTCATGCTGGAGCTCGTGACGGTATGGACCGTAGTTCTTTGACTGCGGTTCGGTGCCGCAGGATCTCATGCGTGCGATGACTTTCTCTACGCCCGTGCCGTAGCTTCCGACCGGGTCTTCAGAGCCGTACACGAAGAAACACGGCTTGCCCGGAAGATTGCCGTACGCGGTCTTGCTCTGCATGTATCCGATTATGTTGAACAGTGCCCTGTATCCTCCGCCGGTAAATGAGAATCCGAGCATCGGATCTGCGCGGTATGCGGCAACTTCTTTCTCATCTGTCGACAGCCAGTCGTTGGGAGTCTTGACATTGGGTATCCTCTTCAAGTAACTTCCGAAAGACAGCGTCGTCAGCAGCTTGTTGACCTTCTTCTCGCCGCCGAAAGTACACGACGCGCCTGCGAGGAATCGCGCAAGGCCCACGGCGGGGTTGGGACCCATCGTGGAGGCGAAAACGAAGCCGTCAAACTCGCCCGAATACTCAGGCATGGAATAGATGCAGCGCGTAACGAACGATCCCATCGAATGACCGTAAAGGATATACTTCATATCCCTGCCGTAACGGCTGACTGCTTCTCCGTGCATATACATGATGTCCTTCAGGGTATCCTTCCAGGCGTCCTTGCCGGGACCAAGATAACCCTTCGGATATTTCTCTGTGTCATTAGCGGCATAAGTCTCTCCGTGACCCATCATATCGATTCCGCAAACGTGATATCCGGCCTTGTTGAAATGCTCTATCATCGGAGCATAACGGCTGTAATACTCGGACATGCCGTGGCATATCTGGATAACGCCCTTGATCTCTGATGCATTCGATGGATTGATGAATCCCGCGACCTTCAGGCCTTCTCCGCAAGCGGCATCAAATATGATCTTCTCGGAATCAGACATATCCTTACCTTCTCCTTCTTCCGCCTCTCAGCAAGAGGAGCCTGAGGAGAGTAACTGCCGAGCTGGCAAGTGCAACGGCGTATGTATCGCCAGCTGCCCAGAGGACCTTCTTTGCTGCTTTGAGTTGTGAATCCGATACCCAGCCGCAATTCTTCATTGCTTCAAGTCCGCGCTTGCTCGCATTGCGTTCGATCGGAAGTGTTACCAGATAGAAAAGGAATACCAGAGCGTAGAGTGCGATACCGAGAGTGCAGATCCAGTATCCGAGATCGTACGACAGGCTGGTGGCTCTCGATGCAAGATACATAACAAAGACACCTGCGATCGCGATCCAAACGCTTATCTTGGATGCTATTCCTGCGAAAGGAGCTATCATCTGTCTTATCTTATAAGCGGGCATTCCGTCGGAAGCCTGGCATGCATGGCCGCACTCATGTGCAGCGATGGCGATGGCCGTGATGGATGTGCCTCCGTATGTCGAGTCGGACAGGTATATCTTGTTCTCTTTCGGATTGAAGTTGTCTGTAAGCTCGCCTCCGACATGGTCAATGGTGACACCGTAAACATCGTTTGCCGCAAGCATCTCTCGTACACAGTCGTTGGCATTCTTGCCTGATGCAGCCTCTTCTTTACTGTACTTTTTTACCAGGCTCTTAAGCCTGCCCTGAACCGCAAAGCTCCAGATCATTACCGCAATAGCCGCGATGTAAAAAATGAATTCCATATTATTCCTCCCATATTTATTATTCCATGTATGGTAATTGTAACATCTTTTTTGCCCCTGTTATTGAGCGATGTAATGATATAATTACTTTTAAAATGATTTTCATTTTCAGGAGGCACGGTTAATGTTTGACGTATTGGCCAAGAAGCAGCTCGGACCCAAGGTCTGGCTCATGGATATCTATGCCCCCCTCGTTGCCGGCAAGGCAATGCCGGGGCAGTTCCTGATAGTACGCACGGATACGGACGGCGAGAGGATCCCTCTTACCGTCTGCGATTACGACAGAGATACAGGAAAGATAACAATCGTGTTCCAGACGGTCGGAGCCGAGACCGAGAGGATGTCGCGCCTGGAAGAGGGCGACTGTTTCGCCGATGTGGTTGGTCCTTTGGGCAACCCTTCCGACCTTGTCGATGTTCCCGTGGAAGAACTGAAGAGCAAGAAGATCCTATTCATAGCGGGCGGCGTCGGTACGGCTCCGGTCTATAACCAGCTCAAGTGGCTGCACGACCATGGCGTATCAGTCGACTGCATCCAGGGCGCAAGGACCAAGGAACTCCTCATCCTTGAAGAAGAGATGAAAGCCGTCACGGAGAACCTCTACTTCGCGACGGACGACGGTTCATACGGCATCCACGGCAATGTCTGCGTCGCGCTGCAGCAACTCTGGGATGAGGGTGTCCGCTACGACCACTGCGTCGTCATCGGACCGATGATAATGATGAAATTCGCCTGCCAGCTCACACAAAAGCTCGGCATCCCGACCGTAATATCGATGAACACCATAATGGTCGACGGTACCGGAATGTGCGGTGCCTGCAGACTTTTGGTCGGCGGTGAGGTCAAGTTCGCATGTGTCGACGGACCCGAGTTCGACGGCTGGGCGGTTGATTTTGATCAGGCAATGCAGAGGTCGCGCCTTTACAAGACTGAAGAGGGCAAGCAGATGCTCAGGCTTCAGGAAGGCGACACACACAGCGGCGGATGCGGTGTCTGTTCTTAAGGGGGTAATGTCATGGACGTAGATGTAATGAAGAAAGTTCCCGTGTCCGAGCAGGACCCTGCCGTTCGCGCGACTAATTTCGACGAGGTCAACCTCGGTTACAACATGGAAGAAGCAATGGCGGAGGCTTCGCGCTGCCTTACCTGTAAGAACGCGCGCTGCATCCAGGGATGTCCCGTTAACATAGACATCCCTTCCTTCATCTCCAGGGTCAAGGAAGGCGACGTCGCAGGTGCTTACGGCGTGATCTCGCTGTCATCTGCCCTGCCTGCCGTATGCGGCCGCGTATGTCCGCAGGAGACGCAGTGCGAGGCACAGTGTGTCCGCGGCATCAAGGGAGAAGCCGTCTCGATCGGACGTCTCGAAAGGTTCGTCGCAGACACGGCAAAAGATATGGGCTTAAGGCCGCAGCTTCCCGAAGGCATGGAGAAGAAAGTCAAGAAGGTCGCAGTCGTGGGAGCAGGTCCTTCCGGACTTACCTGCGCAGGCGACCTTGCTAAGATGGGTTATGATGTTACTATCTTCGAAGCGCTGCACAAGGCAGGCGGCGTCCTCGTCTACGGCATCCCCGAGTTCCGTCTTCCCAAGGAGAAGGTCGTTGCCAAAGAGATAGAGAACGTTAAAGCGCTGGGCGTCAAGATCATTACCGATGCAGTCATCGGGCGCTCTCTGACAATAGACGATCTGTTCGAAAAGGAGGGTTTCTCTGCCGTGTTCATCGGATCCGGCGCAGGCCTTCCCCGCTTCATGAACATACCCGGCGAGCAGTCCCTCGGAGTGTTCTCGGCAAACGAATACCTCACGAGATCCAACCTCATGGGAGCATTCTCTGAGGATTCGCGCACACCCATCATGCGTGCGAAAAAGGCCGTAATCGTAGGCGGCGGCAACGTTGCAATGGATGCGGCACGCACGGCAAAACGTCTCGGCGCTGAAGTGCACGTCGTCTACCGCCGTTCGGAAGCTGAGCTCCCCGCCCGTGTGGAAGAAGTGCACCATGCCAAGGAAGAAGGCATCATCTTCGACCTTCTCACAAACCCCGTCGAGATCCTCGCAGATGAGAACGGCTGGGTAACCGGATGCAAGTGCATCCGCATGGAACTTGGCGAACCGGATGCATCCGGCAGAAGATCGCCTGTCCCCGTCGAAGGCTCTGAATTCACCATCGACTGCGACGCGGTCATCATGTCCCTCGGCACATCGCCTAATCCTCTTATCAAGAAGACCACTTCAGGTCTCGAGGTAAACAAGCGCGGCGGCATCATCGTAAACGAAGAAGAGATGACAACGAGAGAGGGCGTTTTCGCCGGCGGAGATGCAGTAACAGGCGCGGCTACCGTTATCCTTGCAATGGGTGCAGGCAAGTCTGCTGCGAAAGGCATCGACGAGTATCTGTCGAAACAGTGATACGGACTTAATCCAAACAAAAAAGAGCCGCCTCATTTGAGACGGCTCTTATTATTGATCTGTTATCCGCGATTATGCGTTGCAGATTACGGAGAAGTCCTCAGCCTTGAGGGAAGCACCACCGACGAGACCGCCGTTGATGTCAGCCTGAGCGAAGAGACCTGCTGCGTTCTTTGCATTGCAGGAACCGCCGTACTGGATTGTCATAGCTGCAGCTGCATCAGCATCGTAGAGGTCAGCGATGACTCCACGGATGAACTTGCAGACTTCCTCAGCCTGCTCGTCTGTAGCTGTCTTGCCTGTGCCGATAGCCCAGATAGGCTCGTAAGCGATTGTAATCTGGCAGAGCTTCTCAATAGGGATATCCTTGAAAGCGCCAACGATCTGACCCTTGATCCAGTCAAATGTCTCGCCTGCTTCACGCTGAGCAAGAGACTCACCGCAGCAGATGATAGGTCTTACGCCGTACTTGAGGAGAGCGAGAGCCTTCTTGTTGACTGTCTCGTCTGTCTCTGCGTTGTACTCACGTCTCTCGGAGTGGCCTATGATGCAGTAGTTAACGCCCATCTTAGCGAGCCAGAGAGGTGAGATCTCGCCTGTGAATGCACCCTTCTCTTCGAAGTGGCAGTTCTGAGCAGCGATCTTGATGTTGGAGTAAGCAGCAGCCTCAACTGCAGCAGCGAGTGCTGTAGCGGGAACGCCGAGAGCGATCCTGGATGTGCTATCTTTAACGAGAGGCTTGAGCTCTGTGATGAGCTTAACTGCATCTGCAGGGATGCCGCAGTTCATCTTCCAGTTACCAGCTGCGAAAGTTCTGTCGATCTTCTTGTCGTTCAGGCAATCGATACCGGGAAGAACCTTACCCTCGATGTACTCGAGAGAAGCGCCGCCGCCTGTGGAGATGTGTGTAACCTGATCAGCGAAGCCGAGCTTCTGGATAGCTGCAGCGGAGTCACCACCACCGATGATGGAGATTGCATCAGACTCAGCGATAGCCTTAGCAAGAGCCTTTGTACCAACAGCGAACTTATCGAACTCGAATACGCCTGCAGGACCGTTCCAGATAACTGTCTTAGCCTCTGCGATAGCAGCGGAGAACTTCTCGATTGTCTTAGGACCGATATCGAGACCCTCCCAACCATCGGGGATCTCCATGGAAGGAACTACCTTGGACTCAGCGTCAGCTGCGAACTCTGTAGCAACAACTGTATCCTCAGGAAGGAGGAGCTTAACGCCCTTCTCCTCAGCCTTAGCCATGAGCTCCTTAGCGAGGTCAACCTTGTCAGCCTCGAACAGGGAGTTACCTACTGTACCACCCATAGCGCCGATGAATGTGTAAGCCATACCACCGCCGATGATGATTGTATCAGCCTTGTCGAGGAGGTTTGTGATAACACCGATCTTATCGGAAACCTTAGCACCACCGAGGATAGCAACGAAAGGTCTCTGAGGATTATCAAGAGCACCACCGATAACGTCGATCTCCTTCTGGATGAGATAACCGCAAGCGGAAGGAAGGAAATTAGCAAGACCAGCTGTGGAAGCGTGTGCTCTGTGAGCTGTACCGAAAGCGTCGTTTACATACAGATCAGCCATGGAAGCGAGCTCAGCAGCGAACTTAGGATCGTTCTTTGTCTCTTCCTTGTGGAATCTTACGTTCTCGAGCATGAGGATCTCGCCATCCTTGAGTGCAGCAGCCTTAGCCTTTGCATCTTCGCCGATAACGTCAGCTGCGAGTGTAACAGGCTTACCGATGAGCTCAGCAAGTCTCTCAGCTGCGGGCTTCATGGAGAACTTAGCCTCAGGACCGTTCTTCGGACGACCGAGGTGTGATACGAGGATAACCTTCGCGTTATTGTCTACGAGATACTTAATTGTAGGGAGAGCTGCAGTGATACGCTTATCGTCTGTGATAGCTCCTGTCTCCTTGTCGAGCGGTACGTTGAAGTCAACTCTTACGATGACTCTCTTGCCGCTGACATCCAAATCTTCAACATTCTTCTTAAGATACTGT
>JAILMZ010000042.1 GCA_024692105.1 Saccharofermentans sp. | reverse complement strand
TTGACTTGAGCAGATAACAAACCTATAATTGAACAAAAGGAGCAGGACCGGCAGTGGATATATGCTGGACACCGTTCCTTTTTCTTTGTTCGGTCAAATCACATTATCAACAATATACACAATTAATCCCCTTCATTTAGTTTGAAGGGGATTTACAATGTAATCAGTATCTCTTTATCTTCTTTGACGTGTTCTTCTCAAATTCCGTCATCCTGAGGACTGTGTTCTTTATCTTCTTGTAGCTTTCGAGCTTCTCGTTCGTAGCTGATACAACATCCTTTAGTATGCCCATTATCTGATCTTCCGTAGGTTCCGTCTCGATTCCAAGCTTGCCCTTGATCTCATCGATATCCGGGAAGATCGTCGCGGTTACTACGATGTCGTCCTTTACCTCATCGTTGACGCCCGATACAACGGACTCAGCAACATAAGGGCTTAATGACAGGAGATATTCGATCTCTTCAGGGAATACGTTCTTGCCGTTTTTTGCGATGATGACGTTCTTCTTTCTGCCCGTGATTATGCAGAAACCGTCCTCATCGATGTATCCCAGGTCACCTGTGTGATAGTAGCCTTCCTTGTCCAGAGCAATGGCTGTATTCTCGGGATCGTTATAGTATCCGAGGAAATTGTTGTCACCCTTGGAGATGAACTCACCGATGCCGTCTGAATCGGGATTCAGGATCTTAACGTCACATCCCGGCAAAGGCAGGCCTGCAGCATGGTTCTTGAAGCAGACATCACGGTTGAGGGCGAGGATCGGAGCGCACTCAGTAAGGCCGTAACCCTGAACACAAAGGAATCCCATGTCCTGGAAGAACTTTAAAATCTCGGGATTTACCGGAGCACCGCCAAGGATGATGAGTCTCATCCTTCCGCCGAAGATGTCGTGGATCGGCTTAAAGAGCTTCTTTCTCATCTTGGGTGAGAAATGAAGCGCATTTGCGATCTTTATGCCTGACTGAAGCTTCTTCGCCTTCTTGGGATCAGCCTTAAGTCCCTTCATTATCTTCTTATAGAAGAGCTCGAGCATTACGGGAACCATGAGGATCGCCGTAGGTCTTGCTTCCTGGATGTTCTGAGCGATGTATTTAAGTCCCTCGCAGACAGCAACCGTCGTTCCCCTGTAGACCTGGCCCAGGAAGCCGCAGGTGCATTCATATGTGTGATGCAAAGGAAGGACAGAAAGCCAAACGTCGTTCCTGTCGATGTAGAGCATAGAGAACATTGACATCAGGTTCTTGCAGATGTTCTTCTGGCAGAGCATTACCGCCTTGGATTTGGCGGTCGTACCTGACGTGAACAGGAGGATCGTCATCTCTTCAGGGTCGATCGTAGCTTCTGTGAAGGTCTTATCTCCCGCAGCGAGCTTCTCCTCACCCTGCTTGAGGCAGTCCTGATAGTAAAGGAATCTGTCATCCTTGATGTCGTCCATGCAGATCCAGTACTTCATGGTATCGACCTTGCCATAGACCTGCTCAACGATTGGAAGCTTGGACTTGGAGAAAACAAGTATGTCGGCTTCGGCTCTGGTCAGCATGTTCAACACATCGTCTACCGGAAGCTCTTTATCCAGAGGGACAACGCAACCTGTACCGTTGGTCGTTGCAAGATAAGAGGTGTACCACTCATATCTCGTTTCGGAGAAGATCGCGATCCTCGCGCCCTTCTTTACGGTATTCATGAAGTATGTTCCGAGTGAATCGATGTCATGGTCGTACTTCTCGGTGGAGATCGGAACATATTCGCCGCCCTTCTTCTCTTTTACGAGGAATACGGGATTCTGCGGGAATTCATGAAGTCTCTTCTTTATGACATCCCTTAAGTTATGGATCTCGGTTACTTCGTACAGGTTTGCATAGGGATCTTTCATTATTTTGCGTATCCTTTCTCAATAGCAAGCTTCACACGGTCAGCGGCTTTGCCTCCCTTGGCAAGCTCACCCGCGATGAAATCCGGGTGGGTATCAAGGAAATGAGCCATGTACTCTGTCGGCGAAGAGAGGTATTTCAGAACGAAATTCTTCTGCGCCTCATCGATCTTTCCGTCTTTATAGATGTCTTCAAAGAATGCCGCATCGATCTTGGTCAAAGTCTTGAGCTTAACTCCGAGGCCTTCCAATACTTCAGCTCCGCCCTGACATCTGTCTACGACGGCAAGTGTGTCAGTGATGTCTGCGCCCAGATCCCTGATAGCAGGAACCCATGCTCTCTCATAGGAAGATGCCGTGTTGATGAGATCGCAGATATGAAGTGCCTTCTTGCCCGCCAGCATTTCAGATGTGGGAGTTACAGCCTCGCCGTCCATGTTCTCGGAATATGCTGAGCTCATGTCCTTGTAGATCGTGAGATGGGGCTTTCCCAGAATGTATGCGGGGAGCATGGAGAAGAAATAGTCCCTTCTCTCACCGCCTGAGATGAAGTCGAAATCGTAATTCTTTGCTTCCTCAGCAAGACGGTCCATGGTCATCTTGAATGTGCCGTTCATGTCATAGAACTTCTTGAGCGCTTCAAAGATCTTCTTCGGAGCGGTGAGCTTATCTTCGGCAATCGCCGCTTCGATGAGCTTTAACATGTCGCCTGCGTCCTGCTCGCTCTTAAGAAGGAAGTGCGTATTGCAGTAGAAAGGTCCGAGCATACCTGATGTGTACCAGAACGGATTGTCCGCAGGTGCCATCCTGATAGCTTCTGTCTCAAAAAGTGCATCGATTATCTTATCGTTCATAACTACTCCTTGACTCACCAGCGCTTGAGCGTTCCGGTAAGTTCCTTAAGTTTAATATCGTTTTCTTCACAGTATTTGTCGAGGTCTTCCGTGATCTTTACGGGGAGCGCGGGATGTACCAGGCATGCAGTGCCTATCTCGACTGCAGATGCGCCAGCGATCATGAACTCCGCGACATCCTTATAGTCAGCGATACCGCCGCATCCTACGATAGGGATGTCCAGTACCTCAGAGCACTCTGCAACCATCCTGATGGCTACGGGCTTTACAGCGGGACCCGAGTATCCGCCGGTGTTGTTCGTGAGCACCGGTCTTCTGGTCCTGATGTCTATCCTCATGCCCATGAGCGTGTTGATAAGGACGACCGCATCCGCGCCGCCCGCCTGGGCAGCAAGAGCTGTGGCCTTTATATCGGTTACGTTAGGTGTGAGCTTGATCCAGATCGGAAGATCCGTAAGGCTCCTGAGTTTTGAAGTGATCGCTTTGATCGCTTCGGGGTCTGAACCGATCGTCATGCATCCGGCCTTAACGTTCGGGCATGAAAGGTTGATCTCTAAGGCATCGATCTTATCCTTGTGGGGATCCAATGTCTCTACCATGTCGACATAGTCTTCAAAGCTGTGACCTGCGACATTGACAATTACGGCTGCGCCCGAGTTTTTCATGAAATCGAGGTCGTTCTTGATGAAATAGTGAACACCGGGGTTCTGAAGTCCGACGGAATTGAGCATTCCGGAATCGCACTCTGCAACCCTTACGCCCGGGTTTCCTGCCCTGGGCTTTATGGTAAGTCCCTTGGACGATATGCCGCCCAGGATACTAAGATCATAGTACTCGGCAAGTTCCCTTCCGAAATTGCATGTGCCCGAAGCAAGGATCAAAGGGCTCTTGAGGTTAACGCTTCCAACGTTTACGTTCAGTGAACTGCTCATGACCAGATCACCTCCCTGCTGTCAAAGACCGGGCCTTCCTTGCAGCATCTGACGTTCTTATATCCGTCAGGGCCGTCGTCTTTGACCTTAACTATGCAGCAAAGGCAGATGCCCGCGCCGCAGGCCATCCTCTGTTCCATCGATACAAGGCACTTCATGCCTTTGTTTTCAGCCCATCCGCTGACGGCCTTCATCATGGGGATCGGGCCTACGCAGCAGATGAGTGTCTTATCAGCTTCTTTGATGTCTATGGTCTCAAGTCCCGCAATGACGGTTCCCTTGATGCCCATGTCACCTGCATCAGTCGTGAGGATGTAGCCTTCCTTGTTGAGGATGACCTGTCTTGCATCCCTGAAGCCTTCGCAGACGGTGACGTTTTTGCCCTGCCTGTTAAGTTCCTCATAAGCGAAGTTGATCGGGAACACTCCCGTTCCGCCGCCCGTAAGGATGACGTTGTCAAAGCCTTCAAAAACAAAGCCGTTGCCCAAGGGACCTAAGCAGTCCACTTCGGTACCGGCTTCAAATGCCTTGATCTGCTCGGTTCCTTTGCCTACGACCTTAACGCCGATCTTGAAGATGCCCTTCTCCCTGTCAACGCTTGCAATGCCGAAGGGACGCTTAAGGAACATCGTGCCTGCGGATATGTTTACAAACTGTCCGGGAACAGCAGTACCTGCTATCTCCGGACATTCAAATCCAAGATAGCAGGTATCGGCGTTCAATAATTCTTTTGTTATTAACTTAATCTTATATTCTTTTCTGATTGCCATTTACTTATACGTACTTACGGTTCTTTAATGCTTCATTGAGTTTCTTCTGCATGTCCTGTGCCTCAAACCTTGCAGCAAGGCCGAAATCCTCAGGCTTCATGTCCTGACGTACGTGCCATGCCGTCATGATGGCTCTGGAGCTGTTTACGATTCCGCCCCTGCCGTCAGCGGTGAAGCCTGCAACTGCAGCGTCAGCGCCTGCGCCCTGAGCACCGTATCCCGGAACGAGCATGAATGCCTTGGGCATTGCTTTTCTGAGCTGGACTGCCTGCTCGGGCCATGTGGCGCCTACAACGGCACCTACTGAAGAGAATCCCTCTTCGCCGACAAGGCCTTCGCCCCACTCGCTTACCTTGCCTGCCACTACCTCGTATAGCATGCGGCCGTCAGCAAGCTCAACGTCCTGGAAATCGCCTGCCGAAGGATTGGATGTCCTAACCAGGCAGAAGATGCCCTTTCCGTCTCTCTTAGCAACATCGATGAAAGGCTTAACGCCGTCATGACCGAGGTAAGCGTTTACCGTGCATGCGTCAAATCCGCTCATCTCAATGGACTCGCCCAGGAGAAGGTCGGTCTTGCCGAGGATTCCCTCTGCATATGCCGTAGCGGTAGATCCGATATCGTTTCTCTTGCAGTCGCCGATGACGAGCATGCCCTTCTTCTGCGCATATCTTGCGGTAAGGAGCATCGTCTTGATGGCCTCCACGCCGTACATCTCATAGTAAGCATACTGAAGTTTGACAGCGGGAACTATGTCGCAGGTATTGTCGATGATCTCTTTGTTGAAGAGCCAGAGAGCCTTTGCGGTAGCCTTGGCAGCTTCTTCCGGGAAGACCTGCTCGGCATGATCCTTGATATGATCAGGAATGTAATCGAGCTTGGGATCGAGTCCGATCACCGTAGGGTTGTTGGTCTCGGCGATCTTCTTGACCAGAGCATCAGCGAAGTTTTTCATAAGTAACTTTTCCTCCCATTATCGTAAGTATGGTCTCACCGTAAAGCTTCCACCCGTCGTAAGGCGT
>JAILMZ010000023.1 GCA_024692105.1 Saccharofermentans sp. | reverse complement strand
GATACCGATGAGGAGGCATCAGAGAAACTCTCGAAGCTCGTGGAGGAGCTGGGAGACAGCGACTGGATCTGCATTACCCCGACACGTAATGAGAGCCTTCCGCTCGGTACTGTCAGGCTGAATAAGATGATACAGAAGCTTCTGACCGGAGACGAGGAGTTAAGCATATCAAGAGGCAAGGACTCACATTTCAGCATAGGCGACAGGGTCATGCAGACGAGGAACAATTACTCCCTCGAGTGGCTCGATCCCGTTACCGGCGAGATAGACCGCTGGGTGTTCAACGGTGAGATCGGCGTGGTAAGAGATGCAGATCCGATAGCGGGTACTCTTGTTGTTGAATTCGATGACGGCAAGCTGGTCACTTATAACAGGAAGACGATGGAAGATGTGGAACTCGCCTATGCCGTTACTGCGCACAAGGCACAGGGATGCGAGTTCGACAACTGTATTATCGTGCTGGGACAGATGAGCCCGCTGCTGTATCAGAGAAGGCTCCTGTACACGGCCGTTACGAGAGGCAAGAAGAAGGTCATAATTATCGATTCCAACGACTGCATGCAGCATTTTCTGAACAGCCGTAACAAGGGAAGGAGAGACACTTCCCTGGGAGATCTTCTCAGGCTTACCGATATCAAGAGAGGCAAGACCCGTGATTAGCGAGATCATGGGCATGATACTTCCGCCTGTGTGCGACATATGCGGGAAGCTCGCCGATGCCGACAGGAGGATGACCGGATATGCCGGTGTGTACAGGAAGGTCTTCGAGACAGCCCCGGAGCTTCACATCTGCGGCAAGTGCCTGTCGGAACTGTGTCCTCAGGATACCGGCGAGAGATGGTTCCTGTGCCTCTCGGAACCGTATGCCACTGATCCGATCCCGGCACAGAGACTCTACATACCGTTTCCGTACGAAGGTTCGGCAGGCAGGATGGTATCTGCCTTCAAGTTCGGAGGCAAAAAGGATCTGGCGAGGTTGGCGGGCATCCTGACGGGATCTCTCATGGCAGAAGACGGGATAGCAGCAGACATAGTCATACCGGTCCCGCTGTCTTCCGGAAGGCTCAGGGAGAGAGGATATAATCAGGCAGCAGAGATCGCGAAGCCTGTATCGTCGCTCCTGGGGATCGCTTTCGCCCCGGATGCTCTTATCAGAAAACGAAATACCGGAAAGCAGAGTGAGCTCAAACTCGGCTTTGACAGGTATGACAACGTGCGTAATGCCTTTGCCGTAAGCGATGCCTGGGATGTGGAAGGCCTTACGGTCATATTGACCGATGATGTTGCCACCACTGGCTTTACGATGCATGAGGCGGCAGTGGCCCTGTATGAAGCAGGAGCGGCCAAAGTGCTGTGCGCGGCATTCGCCGGCAACCGTCTGGTCAAGAATGCCGAGCCGTTCTAATCCTTGTTGGAATATCCCCGTTTTTATTTTATAATATAGGCATCCTGAGATGAGTGTTCTCTATATTGGACCTACATGACGTAATATGGAGCTTGGACCGTTTGGTGGAAATCAGGCCTTGTAAGTTGGAAGATTGAAGTCAGGCGCAGAGCACCGCCCTGGAGAACTAGGGTGTCAATCAGAGCCATTTGTCTCGGGTGTTTAATATTGGAGTAAAAGATAACAGCCCATGGGACTGATGTATGATGCAAGACATATTGCTTTAAGAGATCCTGCCGCAAGATCCGTGGCAGGTGTTATTTTGTTGTATCAGGGCTTCCGCGCTCTCGTATACAGCCGATGTTAAAGCCCGGCTGCGAATACAAAAAAACACTGATACGGATCAAGGAGAATAACAATGCTTAAGCTTTACAATACACTGACAAGAACAAAAGAAGAATTCAAGACGATCGAACCTGGCAAGGTCAGGATGTATGCCTGCGGCCCTACGGTCTATAACTACTTCCACCTCGGCAACGCAAGACCGTTCGTCACTTTCGATACGCTGAGAAGGTATCTCGAGTACAGAGGTTATGAGGTTGCGTTCGTTCAGAATTTCACGGATATCGATGACAAGATGATCAACCGTGCAAACGAGGAAGGTATCACGGTATCCGATCTTGCCGACAGATTCATCAAGGAATATTACATCGATGCCGACGGTCTCAATATCAAGAGGCAGGCAGTACAGCCCCGCGCCACAAAGTCCATTGGTTCCATAATCAAGCTCATCAAGGCGATGGAAGAGAAGGGCTATACATATGTCATCGAAGGTGACGGCGTATATTACGACGTTACCAAGAAGGCAGACTACGGTAAGCTTTCACATTACAAGCTCGAAGATCTTCAGGCAGGCGGCGGTGAGCGCGGTGCTTCCTATGAGGGCAAGCGCAACCCCGGTGATTTCGCTGTGTGGAAGTTCAAGAAGGAAGGCGAACCTGCTTGGAATTCTCCCTGGGGTGAGGGAAGACCCGGCTGGCACATCGAGTGCTCTGCAATGATCAGGGAGTTCCTCGGCGAGACTATCGATATCCATGGCGGCGGACAGGATCTTATCTTCCCGCACCATGAGAACGAGATCGCACAGAGCGAAGCGGCTAACGGCTGCCCTCTTGCAAACTTCTGGGTGCACAACGCTTTCGTCAATGTTGACGGAGAGAAGATGAGCAAGTCTCTCGGTAATTTCTTTACCATCAGAGATATCGTGAAGTCCTACCCGTACAACGTAATAAGATTCTTCATCCTGCTCGGTCACTACAGAATGCCGATCAACTTCTCTGATCAGCTTCTTGAGTCAGCTAAAACCAGCCTTGAGAGAATATCCACATGTGTCAACAACATCGACTTCCTGCTCAAGAGCGGCGGAACAAAGGCTGCTCCTGCAGAAGGCGACGAGGCATTCCTTGCATCTGTTGATGCTGCAGCCGAGAGCTTTGTCGCTCATATGGATGACGATCTTAATTCCGCTGATGCGATCACCGATATCTTCACATTGGTCAAAGCAGCAAATACTGCAGCCGCATCTGATAATGTCTCGGGAGAGGCTCTGAAGACGGCAGCAGATAAGATACGTGAACTTACCGGCGTGCTGGGCATCGAACTCTTCGGTGCAGAAGAAGAGGCTATCCCTGCCGAGATAGAAGAACTTGTCAACGCACGTACAGAGGCAAAGAAGGCAAAGAACTTTGCCGAGGCAGACAGGATAAGAGACGAACTTAAGGAAAAGGGCTATATCGTAAAGGATACGCCGAACGGACCTCAGGTGGAGAAGATCTGATGATCAAACCGCTTATTGCAACTGATCTGCGCGAGGTATCGCCGCTGGTTCTTGCTTATATCGGTGATTCCGTATATGAGCTCTATGCAAGATGCCACGCTGCAACCCACGGCGCAGGCAATAACAAGAAACTGCACAACGAGACTGTATCTTACGTGAGCGCACAGGCACAGGCCGAGGCAATCCGCAAGCTGATGCCGGAACTTACTGAGGAAGAGGAGGATTATTTCAGAAGAGGCAAGAACTCCAATCCTCACGCCGAGTCGAAGAATTCTTCGCACATAGATTATCTTTATGCGACAGGATTCGAAGCGCTAATAGGTTTCCTGTTCCTCGACAACAGGGAAGAACGTATGGAAGAACTGATCTTAAAGAGCTTTGAACTGACAGACGATCCGGAGGTAAAGAAGTGAATACGGACAAGATCGAGGGCAAGAATGCCGTTAATGAGGCGCTCTCATCGGGACGCACTATCAATAAGATCTGGCTGCTCAAACCGGATGGCGGCAGAAGGCTCGAGCCTGCGCTCGCCAAGATATTGGATGCCGCGAACAAGAAGAGTATCGTAGTAACCAGAGCTCCGAGGAACGTCTTGGACAAATTATCCGAGACACACAACCACCAGGGCGTCATAGCATCTGTCGCTTCACACGACTACGCAGATCTTGACGAAATCATCGAAAACGCAAGGCAGGCAGGTCACGCACCGCTGCTCATCGCTCTTGATGAACTTAAGGATGCATATAACTTAGGATCCATCCTCAGGATATCCGACTGCTGCAGTGTTGATGGTGTCATAATCCCTGAGAGACGTTCCATAGCGCTTGATTCAATGGTCGCAAAGGCTTCTGCAGGCGCGCTTGAATACGTGCCCGTGGCAAGAGTTGGCAACCTGGCACAGACACTCAGGAACCTCAAGGAAAAGGAAGGTTTTTGGGTATGCGGAACTGATATGGACGGTGAAGTCAGCTATGACGAAGCCGACTACAGTGGTAGCATGGTCATAGTTATAGGCAGTGAAGGCGAGGGTATCAGAGAAGGCGTACGCAAGTGCTGCGACTTCATGGTTACGATCCCCATGACGGGACACGTCAACAGCCTCAATGCTGCAGTTGCTGCCGGTGTGGTCGTGTTTGAAGCGGTAAAGCGCAGAAAGCAAAGGTAAGGCTACGGATGAGACGTAAGGCTGAAAGAATAACGGCTTTATTAATGACATCTGCTTTGATGATGTCGGTTACGTCTTGTTCGGTCGTAAGTGACATCTCATCCCAGATCAATACGGCATATACCAACCTTTCAGAGCAGGACCTCGCCAGGCTCGTCATAAATGCGATAGTCAACGATACGCAGGTTTCCGACAGTTTCTCAGAGATCCCCGATCCACAGCTCGACGGGCTTACATATACTGCCTTTTATGAGTATGTCGCGATACTACGCACTGTATCTGCCAGCCATGGTGAACTTACTTCCTTCCGTATTCTCAGTGAGGAAGAGGAAAACGAGTATTTCGCGAAGGCAAGTGACAGTGATTATGAGATCAAATCGCTTGATGATTACGGTGAACTCGATGTCATAGAGCTCTGTTATGAGAATGATCTGGATCCGCAGTACCCCTGCAGATTCGTTCTCAGGGAGAGGGAGGACGGAACTTATTCTTTGGCGGGGGATTATGTCGCGGATTCTATCGTTGCGTATGACTATGTATCGCACTATTTCACGATGATCGAAGACAATAATACGGATGCACTCTCGGCGATCATAGGTCCCATATATCCGGATTCGCTCTACATAACCTCGGTCATAACCAGCAAAGCTGACTTTGTCATCGATTATTACAAGCTCAAGGTCATGAGCAGTGTGGACGACTATAAACTGGGATTCCTTTCTCCTGTCATGGTCACTTTCATTATTCCCGAGACGCTCGGCAATGACAATGTAAGCGTCAAATCCCATAAGGTGAGCCTGTTTGTCGAACCTGACGGTACGACTTTCATCAAGGATGTCATTCCTTCCAATGACGGAGAACAGCTGTTCTTGTGCAGGGACGGCGAGAAACTCGTTACCTGCGGTGAAGAGTATTCTTTCCAGGATATAGTCGAACTGCTCGGCAACCCCGTAAGTTCTGTTACTGACGGAAAAGTCGTTGACAGTTATACCGGTGATGATGACGTCCTTCATCTATTATATGAGGTCGTACTGAACTTTGACGGAATATCCCTCAAGTTCAAGGTCGAATATGGCGATGATTTCCATTCGTCCTGGTCAGGAGTCCTTGAATCCATCAGGCTCTACAGAGACAGTGACTATACGATCAGCGGTATCGTATATCAGGGAATGAATCTGTCGGAACTCATGCTAATATACCCGATGATAGATGAGTTCGGGTATGTTTATTCTTATCAGTATGAAGACAAGGATTATGAGATGACGTTTGCTTATGACGAGAATTACAATATAACTTCCGTCATTGTATCAGGAGCCCAGTGATCATTCGACGCACTTATCGTAAAGCGCCTTGAGTTCTTCTTCTGTCATTCCGTTAGCTAGCAGGTAATTCTCGATCTTACCGTCCCATTTGTCATCAAGATACTTAAGGAAGATCCTTATGTTGATCTCATCAGAACGCAGCGTATGCTTCATGTTATCATCGCATGCCTCTATAAGAGGCCTCATGAAGTCCTCAAGATAGTGGTATGAGATCTTATAGTTTGTGACGATGTCCTCGCGGTCGGCTCCCGTCAGAAGGTAAAGGCAGGCAGATATGACACCGGTGCGGTCCTTGCCGTGTGCACAGTGATAGAGTACAAGTCCCTTGGCATTGAGAAGGGTGCGCATAACCTCCACAACACTGGAGCCAAGCTGTTCCATTATGATTACGTAATAATCTCCGAGATAGTGGGTACGGAGGAACTGCATGGTGTCGTTGTTTATGTCACCGGGATCGCCGACGAAAAGGGGGATGGAATGAAAATCCGTGTCCGGGTCGTCCTTGAAAGGATTGCCCCTGCGTTCAAGTTCCGTTACGCCTCTGAAGTCTACTACGGTCTTGACACCATAAGCCTTTACTTCTTCGAACTCTTCTCTTGTCTTAAGCTCGGAAGGGGCTCCTGCTCTCAGGAACAGCCCTCTTCGAAATACATGTCCGCCGCTTAAAGGCATGCCGCCAAGCTCTCTGCAGTTAATGAGGGGAAGGTCGATAAGCTGGCTGTCGGGGTTGTAATCAGACATGTAAAATCCTCCTAATATCACCGCAGGTATTCTACATCATTTGGCGGTTGACATTCAATATTGCAAGTAATATTATTATTAGGCTATTCGGAAGTAGCATAATACGCGCCTATAGCTCAACTGGATAGAGCGTCTGACTACGGATCAGAAGGTTGTGGATTCGAGCTCTGCTAGGCGCGCCACACAAAGGCCGTCGCGAATAAAGCGGCGGCTTTTTCTTTACTCAAACGGAGGTGGATCATGAGAAGGCTTCTTGTCGTAGTGGATTGCCAGAAGGACTTTATTGACGGTGCTCTCGGTTTCGAGGGTGCGGATAAGATCATACCGGGCATTATCGCCAGGATTGAAGAATACAAAGCTGCAGGTGATGAGATCGTATATACACTCGATACCCACACCGAAGAGTACATGAACACCCAGGAGGGCAGGAACCTTCCCGTTCCTCACTGCATCAAGGGAAGCGAAGGTTTTGAGCTCAACGGCACTCTTGCTCCGTATCTTGAAGGTTGCAAGGCATTTGAGAAACCCACTTTCGGCAGCATCGAACTTGCTGAATTCATCAAGGACAATGCTTCTGACTACTCATCGATCGAGGTATGCGGCCTGGTCTCCAACATCTGCGTCATCTCCAATGCCGTTATCGCCAAGGCTGCGGCACCCGAAGCTGAGATCATCGTGGATTCAAAGCTGACGGCGTCTTTCGACCCCAAGCTCCACGAAGCTGCACTCGCTGTACTCGGAGGCATTCAGGTCAAAGTAATCTGATGCATTTCTTTTATATAAGAAGATTGCAAAGATACACCACTCTGTGCTACAATTCGTATTCGGTTTTAGTTTAATAGCATATTAATAATTTGGAGGAATAAACATGGCATCAACGATTGAGAAGAAAGAAAATTCTCAGGTAATCATCAGCCTCGAGGCTGGCAGAGAAGAATTCGACAAGGCTCTTAAGGCTTCCTACAACAAGAACAAGAACCGTTTCCAGGTTCCCGGTTTCCGTAAGGGCAAGGTTCCTTATCAGCTCGTTTGCCAGTACTACGGCGAGGGAGTTCTTTATGAGGATGCCATCAATGAGCTTGCAAATACTCAGTATCCCGATGCTATCAAGGAGCATGACCTTCAGGTAGTATCCAGACCTATGATGGATGTTCAGTCTATCGACGAGAACGGCGTTAAGTACACCATCGAGGTTTTCGTTAAGCCTGAGTTTGAGCTCGGACAGTATGAGGGCGTGGAGGTTCCTTTCGAGGAGCTCAAGGTAACAGACGCTGATGTCGACGAAGAGATCGAGAGAATGCGCAAGAGAAATGCTTCCCTCGAGGAAGTTGAAGGCAGAGCTGCTCAGGAAGGCGATACGGTTACTATCGACTATGAGGGCTTCAAGGACGGTGTTGCTTTCGAAGGCGGCAAGGGCGAGGATTACAACCTCAAGCTCGGTTCACACTCCTTCATCCCCGGTTTTGAGGAGCAGGTTGCAGGACACAATGCAGGTGAGGAGTTCTCCATCGTTGTTAAGTTCCCTGAAGAGTATCACGCAGAAGACCTCAAGGGTGCTGATGCAACATTCAACGTAAAGATCAAGATGATCAAGTGCGAGAACCTTCCCGAGCTCGACGACGAGTTCGCTAAGGATGTATCCGAGTTCGATACTCTTGATGAGCTCAAGGCTGATGTACGCCGCCAGAAGGAAGAGTCCGCTGCAAAGAGCAACAAGACAGCTTTCGAGAACGAGACAGTTCGTGCGGTATGCGACAACTGCGAGATCGACATCCCTGAAGTAATGATCGACAACGAAGTAGATCAGATGGCTAACGATCAGGCTATGCGTATGCAGCAGCAGGGCATCGGCCTTGAGATGTATCTCCAGTATGTAGGCCAGAGCATGGACGACTTCAAGGAGTCCTTCAAGCCCATGGCAAGAGTAAGAGTTAAGTCCTCTCTCGTAATCGAGAAGATCACTGAGAAGCTCGATCCCGAGGTAACGGATGAGGATATCGACGCAGAGATCGCAGAGATCGCTAAGTCTTACAACATGGATGCTGAGGAAGTTAAGAAGACTCTCGGCGACAGCACAGAGTTCATCAAGGATTCCATCCGTGCAAAGAAGACAGTTGAGTATCTTACATCCAAGGCTGTTAAGGTAGCACCTAAGCCGGCTGAGGAAGAGAAGACAGAAGAGCCCGAGAAGGCTGCTGAAGAGGACAAGAAGACCGAAGAGTAATTCCTGACCTCAATACCAGGTAATCAAAAAGGGACTGCGATCTAAGCAGTCCCTTTCTTATTGCTTTTGTTTGATCTGTATCAGGTCCTGTAGCTGCCGTTTATCGTGACATACTCGTGTGAGAAATCGCACGTGAACATCCTGTCATAACAGTCGCCTTCGTGCAGAATGATCTCGACCTTGATGTCGTGCTCATGAAGGAGCCTTGAAGCCTCTTCCTCATCGAAATCAGCAGCAATACCATCCTTGTACACGAGCAGGCCGCTGAGCTTGATATCGACATGCTCAGGGTCGAACTTGGCACCGGAATAACCGACGGCGGTAAGGATCCTTCCGCAGTTGGCATCCATTCCGTAGAAAGCCGTCTTGCAAAGCGGGGATTTTGCTACTGCGGATACGATAAGCTTTGCATCAGCTTCGCTTGCTGCACCATAGACTTCGACTTCAACGAACTTTGTTGCGCCTTCACCGTCGGATGCGAGCATGCGTGCGATGTCTTCGCACAGGCTTCTTAACGCCTCCGCGAAAACTTCCGCGTCCTCGCTTCCTTCTTCAATCTTAACGCCTGACTGGCCGTTAGCGAGCACGATGACCATATCGCATACGGATGTATCTCCGTCAACGCTGACACGGTTGAAAGTGTATTTGACAGCATCTTTGAGCATCTTCTTAAGAAGGTCTGCTTCGATGTCTGCATCGGTCGTAAAGATACCGATCATTGTGGCGAGGTTAGGATGGATCATGCCGGAGCCTTTTGCCTGTCCTGCGATCCTGACCTGGCGCTCGTCTGCAAGAGTTATCTCTGCCGATACTTCCTTGGGAATGGTATCGGTTGTCATCATTGCATATTCGCTGTTATGTGCGGTCTCTTCTGAATCAGCAAGGCCGCTTACGAGCTCGGGGATAACCGATGTGATCAGGTCTGTTGGAAGTCTTGTTCCGATGACACCTGTTGATGCGGTAAGGATCTCATCACCGGTGCATCCCAGTTCCTTTGCAACGCTGCCTGCGATAAGTTCAGCATCTTCAATACCGGCTTTGCCGACTGCAGCATTTGCATTCTTGCTGTTGACGATGATGCCTCTAACTTTCTTTTTGCTCTCGATAATATCTATAGAACGTACAAGGGAGTGTCCCTTAACGAGGTTTGACGTATAAACGCCGGCAACGGTGCAGGGAGTATCAGAGACTACAAGGCCCACATCAAGATATGAGTACTTGGGAGTATCAGGATTGATGTTTGCCCTGTCGGAGCATTTCATTCCGGATGCCACGCCGTTTGCCTTGAAACCCGCAGGAATAGTGATGTAAGAAATGTCTTCCATAGTTTTGTTTTACCGCTTTCTTATTTAAATCCAATGTATTTTACCACCGACAAAATAATATGTCTTGACTAAAAAAAGAGCAAACTATATAATTT
Source organism: Saccharofermentans sp. (assembly GCA_024692105.1). Next base: position 256 of record JAILMZ010000023.1, on the reverse strand, counting down.
CAAGGCACCGAATAGCATGGTGGGATTAGTTCAGTTGGTTAGAGCGCTAGTTTGTGGCACTAGATATCATGGGTTCGAATCCCATATCCCACCCCAACTTTTTCTTTACGGTGCATATGCTCCTTTACACTGGGGTGTAGCCAAGGGGTAAGGCACGGGTCTTTGACTCCCGCATCGCAGGTTCAAATCCTACCACCCCAGCCATATGGTTCACTAGCTCAGTCGGTAGAGCACTTGACTTTTAATCAAGGGGTCT
>JAILMZ010000146.1 GCA_024692105.1 Saccharofermentans sp. | reverse complement strand
TTCCTGGTCTCTTCCCTTATCTCCTGGCAGCGTTCCTGTGATTTTGGCATACCCGCTCCTTTATGAATGAATTTTTATTCATCCATAAATTATCACACGTTCTTTCATATTGTCAACAGATCAGATAATCACGTTACCATTCTCTTCGAACTTTAACGTTGCATTTTTGGCATGCATCATTACCGGTCTGTACTTATTTGGCTTTATGTCACCTTTGGAAGTTTTAATTCAAGATTATCTGTACTATTCTTATGCTCCTTCAGAGCCCATTAGAGTTCACTTGGAGCCATAACGTCAAGTGCTTCACAAACATCGTCAACATAGTTGTTGATATCCCTTTCATCGCCATAACAGAATACGATGAAAAGTGTGTCGCCCTTAAGATATGCGCCGTAAGAACAGTGTGTGTATTGGGAATCGGCATTGATAAGGGTATAGACCATACCGCCCTCCTCGAAGCTATCCATCTCCGCATCCTCGCCGGAATAGTCTTTGACCTCCTCGAAGTCTTCTACGAGCTCATCGTACATATCCTGTGCATCATCCTCTGACTCGAATACCTCTGAAACGAATGTGCAGACTGTGTTGCCGTAGTCGCCTACTACAAAGACGGTAGCCTCCTTAACGGAACTGTCATAGAAACCTCCAATGATAAATGTCTGCTCCATGGCATCTCTGATATCATCGCCCTCAGCATGGATGTATACACCGTCCTCGAGATCGCCTGTGTCATCCATGTACTCGACTCCGTCATGGAAATCTTCGCCATTCTCGTAAAGATCTGCACCGTAATCCTTGGCGTACTTAGCAAGAGCTGAAGGGCCGAACTTGGCGCCACCAAGGCTACATCCGGCAAAGGAAAAAACTACGGAAGCAACGATAGCGATAGAAATGATTCCTCTATAATTCTTCATAATAACCTCCTGTAAAAAGATCAAATATGATCCTTCTCATACATAATATTAAACGGTCTCACTTACTCTTTATATAACTTACGATCCTGAATATGTTTTTTCTAATAACTCTATTGTTTTTCTGTCACCGATTTCTTTAGCCACATCTTCTGCTGTTCTTCCATTTCTGCACGTAAGTGTTTTGTCGCCACCGTAGTCCAGTAACAATTCTATGATCTGATATCTTTCATTGGCATACATATTGTTTGGACGTGACACTATTTCATAGAAGGGAGAGAGCATCTCTTTGCTTTGCAGATTAGGATCTCCGCCTGCTTTTAATACTGCTTCAACCAACTCAAGCCGTTTCTTTTAAGCATTATAAGATAAATATATGCAACAGATGTTCCGGAGAATCCAAATACGGCGTCCCAAATATCCGGAGTGTTCAGGAATGGAAGAAAACCGAGAAGCAGTTTTAATTTGGGATCAATACTATTAAGCCATCGAGACAGCATGTAAAAAGCATCGATGGCTATCAGGCACAAATAGATGATCAAATATCTTTATCTCTTCTAAGATCATTTCCTGATCAAACACTTAAAATATGCATCGATTATCTCGCCGGGACTTTGTGTAAGACCGTTCCCGATCCCGGGCCATACCGACATGTTTATCGTCCTTTCTTAAAGAGAGATCTTACAGGTCATTATCACATAAAAAACACGGCCAGTTCAAATAACCTATTGACAAAACGGCTCTTCTGTCGGAAAATTACTTTGACACAAGTAAATTGTATCAAAGAGAATACAGAACAGGAATGAGACAGACGGACATGAAGAGATCCAAAAAGTACGACGCATTGAAGCTTGAGAACCAGGTGTGCTTCCCCCTCTATGCATGCTCCAAGGAACTGGTAAGTCAGTATAATCCCTACCTTAAAAAGCTCGGACTTACTTACACGCAGTACATTGTCATGATGGTCATGTGGGAACATGAGAGCGTATCTTCAAGAGATCTTGCCCGGAAGCTTCACCTTGATTACGGCACGTTGACACCCGTACTCAAGAAGCTCGAGAGCGCAGGATACATCACGAGAAGAAGAGATCCTGAAGATGAGCGTCTCCTCATCCTGAACCTTACTGACAAGGGCGAAGCAATAAAGGACGAGGCTCTTAAGATCCCGCCCTGCATCGCAGCCTGCGTAGGCCTTAACGAAGAAGAGTTCAAGATGCTTTATATCCTTACATACAAAGCATTGAGCAATATGGAAAATGCAAAATGTACAAGTAACCCCTAAGCACCCCGATCAGACAAAGGAGTAACAACATGATCTACGATTACGAAGTAACAACAGGAAAAGGCGAGACATTGAAGCTCTCAGAATTCAAGGGCAAGGTCATTCTTGTCGTAAATACTGCGACAGGATGCGGTTTCACACCTCAATATGAACCTATCGAGAAGCTTTATGAGGACTACCACGATCAGGGTCTCGAGATCCTTGATATTCCCTGCAACCAGTTTGGCGGACAGGCTCCCGGCACAGACGCCGAGATCCACGAGTTCTGCACACTTCACTACAACACGACATTCCCTCAGATGAAGAAGGCAGATGTCAACGGCGCAAACGAGCTTCCCCTCTACACATACCTTAAGTCCCAGAAGGGCTTCGAGGGCTTTGAAGATCATGAATACAAGGCACTCCTCGAGAAGATGTTCTCTGAGGCAGATCCTGATTGGGACAAGAAGCCTGACATCAAGTGGAACTTCACAAAGTTCGTTATTGACCGTGAAGGTAATGTCGTCGCAAGATTTGAACCCACGAGTGATGTAAGCAAGGTCGAAGACTGCATCAAGGCATTGCTCTGACAGAGAGGCGGCACATGAGCGTATACGATTTTACAGTAAAAGATAACAAGGGAAACAACGTCTCCTTATCCGAGTTTAAGGACAAGGTTCTCCTGATAGTGAACACTGCGACCAAGTGCGGATTAACTCCCCAGTACGAAGGTCTCGAGAGCCTTTATGAGATGTATAAGGATCAGGGCTTTGAGATCCTGGATTTCCCTTGCAACCAGTTTGCATTCCAGGCTCCGGGAGACGCAGAGACCATCGACAGCTTCTGCACATTGAAGTACAACACCAAGTTCCGCCGTTTCGAGAAGATCAAGGTAAACGGCAAAGATGCTGCCCCTCTCTACCAGTACCTTAAGCAGCAGAAGCCCGGCCGCATCGAATGGAATTTCGCGAAGTTCCTTATAGACCGTAACGGTTCGGTTGTTGAGAGGTTTGCTGCCACGGCCAAGCCCGAGACATTAACGGCATCCATAGAAAAACTCTTGTAATTCTCAAGGAGATATCCACATGACATACGCAGTCAGATATTACACACAGACAGGCAACACCAAGCGCCTTGCAGAGGCGATCGCAGATGAACTCGGCATCGAGGCCCTCCCCATCAGTGCGCCGATCACCGAGAAAGTTGATGTCCTCTTACTCGGCAATTCCTACTACGCATTCTCGATCGCACCTGAAGTAAGAGACTTTGTAGCAGGGCTTAACAAAGACCTTGTCGGCAAGATTGTTAACTTCGGAACGGCCGCCATGATGAACTCGACTTACAAGAAAGTAAGATCTGTAGCATCAACCAGGGATATCCCCGTTCTCGACAGGGAATTCCACTGCAAAGGAGAATTCAAGGGCATGAACAAAGGCCGCCCGAACGAGGACGACCTCAAGGCAGCAAGAGGATTTGCGAGGGACCTCAAAAAGGAGTTCGGATAATATCCGAAGTGTTCGCAGCATATTCGGTCAAGACTGCAGTTATGACGTCATTAACAGCTTCATCTCAAATACATTGCGTTCGTTTTCCTTGATCTTGATATAGGTGCCGTCTTCTTTATCAGCCCTCAGTATCTTCAAGGTCTGGCCTTCCTTACTCTCACCGGTGTAATGAACTTCCAGTTCGTCTATCTCATGGCTTAGCAGATATTCTTCCG
>JAILMZ010000145.1 GCA_024692105.1 Saccharofermentans sp. | reverse complement strand
GTGTAAACGCCCAGGAAAGATGCTAGATATATAAGCTTCTTTTTCTCCGCTTTGACCAGCTCGGGCCACATGCACACCAACATGTACGACACCAGGAACCCGTACGCGAAATGCCATCTTGCGGAAGGATACGTAAAACCGTTGAACAACAGCTGCACCGCGGGGATCAAAAGGAATACCGTCATGACCGCAAACGCGACTCTGAGCCTTAGCTTAACAGCGTCCGCTTTCCTTCCGAGATACAGCAGAGCTGCCGCCACGAGGACCGGTGCGGCATAACCGAGCGTCGTCCACTCGCCGCCCTCGACTTCATAGTTCGTAAGGAAAGAAGACAAGAATGTCTCGTAGTATTGCAGAGGATAAAGAAGGCTTAAAGCATGCTTCGCGCCTGCTCTGGAATTGCCCAGTATGAGAAGCACTGTCGGATACAAAAGAAATCCGCTCATCAGTACTCCGGTAAAAGCAAAAGCGGCCACCCTTCCTATCGCCTTAAGGCTGTCCATAAAGCTGTCTTTTGCAAACGGCACAAAGAGCATCAACCCGACATACAGCACCGTCACAAGCGCGATCATGTAGAAGAAATAGAAGTTCGACAGAGCCGCAAGGCATACCGAGAATACGAACAGCCACGGCTTTCTCTTTTCAATCACATGCTGCGCACCGAGGAGGACCAGAGGAAGGAATACCATCGGTGTCAGGAAGAACGGATGCCTTATCGTGTTGTGCATCGCAAATCCGCAGAACGAATAAGCAAAGGATGAAGCAAGCACCGCATAAGGACTTACATCCTTATTCTTGCCGAAGCAGAAAGTCGAGAAAGCAAGTCCCATGCACCATACGCGCAGATAGATAAGCGCCTCATACAGATAGTATGTGTACTGCAAGGGAACGAATACCGCCAACAGTGCAAAAGGATCTCCCGTAACATAGAAACTCAATGTGGCGGGAACATCCGCACCGTACCCTATCGAGAAGGACCATGCAGGAACAGAAAACTCGTGATCTACGAAGATGTGCCTTAACGTCTCCCTGAGCCACTCGCCGTAGAATGCCAGTGTCTTGATGTGCTGGCCGGAACCGTCGAGATTCCATACGAGCGTCTTGCCGCTGACATAGATGTATATGTGCGTCAGAACTGCGAGCAATGCAAATACAAGGGTATAAAGAATGAGGAAATCCCTCTTCTTGTGCACCCCAAAAAGTCCCTGTCTTTGCATAGCTCTTTCAGTCATGCAATCATTGTAACACTACGGCTCGGTTCCGTAGATTACGCTGCCGCCGCTCTCGATGACTATGTTTCCGACATCAGCCATCGAGTAATCGTTCGACGTGGTCATGTTCGACCAGTCAGAGTAATGTATCGCAAAATTGATCGTCACAGTCGCGCCCGCATCCAATGTCCCTGACGAAGGGAAAGATATGACGAGGCACGTGTCCGTATCGGTTCCCGAAGCGCTCTCGAAACTTCCGGTTATACCCTTGACTTCCGAGTACTCGCCCGCTGCGCCATTCATTCCCGAATAGTAGCAGTCGAACGTCATCGAAGCGCCCGAATCATTTGTCAGATAGTACTTGATCTTAAGATCCGAGAAACTTATCGCGGAACTGCTCAGGTTCTTTATCTCCATCGAACCCGAGATGCTGTTGCCTCCGTTGCTGTCGTATTTGACTGAAAGCGAAAGGTCACCCGATTCTCCGCTGCCTCCCGTGGAAGATGACGAAGAAGATCCGCTGCCGGAAGAAGAACCCGAAGATGCAGACTCTCCGCTTATGACCACGCTCTGTCCTGCGTTTCCACCTGCGGGAGGTTCCGTTCCGAACACGAGCGTGCCGTCTTCGTACAGTGCAATGTTGGTGTTAAGTGCTGCCGTTCCTGTCTGCATGCCTTCGTACGAAGGATCGTTTGAAGGATCCCAAGGACCGCCCGGGTATGTGAGCCTTACCTGCACTTCCGCCTTGTACTGCGACTGTCCGCCCGGGTAGAGCGTGCCGTCATTGAACAGTACCGACAGGTAGTAGATGCCGTTATCTTCATCCCAGACCTTGAGACCTTCCACCGTTCCGGACTGCATGTAGTTTGCCGTTATCTCTATCTGTGAGGGATCTCCTCCGGCTTCGATGATCTCGCTGAGGTCCACGAAATACCTCATTTCCACATCCGTCGCAGCTCTTGCGGGCCATGCAGTCATGTTGCACACGACAGCCTTAATCTCCGTGAAATCATCCCCGGATGCGTTCACCGCAGCCTCGACTGTGTACTCGTACTCATCTATCGGTTCGACCGCACCGAAATCCTTCAGGGTCTGGCCGTGGTATTTCGAGTACATGTATGCGAGAAGTCCCGTGAATCCTGCGTTGTAATCGCAAGCCACCTCGTTGTTGGTGTAGTTGGAAACGTCGTCAGAGTATCCGTCGTTTGCGTCAGGGCCTCCGACGAGCGCGCCGTACAGGGTATGCTTATGCGAAGAAGGTTCGTTCAGGTTGTCGCAGTACGAGCCCTGCGCGGTCCTGTGGTGCGGATGCTCAGGCGGATTCTCGCCGAAACCTACCACGAACGACTTTCCCGTCGAACCCAGTGCGTAGTTGCACTGCGCTTCCGCGAACTCCACATAAGTGTTCACCTTGGAAGCATCGCAGCAATCGTATCCGCTGTAGACCGAAGCTATGAATGCAGTCGTTGTCGCATATCTGAGCGAGCCCCACGAATCGAGCCATGCAAGTCCGCCCGGTGTGTACGTGATCTTGTCTCCGTCGGATGTTCCCGTCGTCCACCAGTCTAAGTGCTTCTCGACGGCATTTGTGTATGTGTCCTTGCCCGTTATGCTTGCGAGGAGTACCGCTGCGCCGATGTGAACGTCATCCCAGCACATGGACCAGTTGTAGTCCTGCGAAGCCTGGGGATAGCACTCTTCTGCAATATCGAGGTATTCCTGTTCACCCGTAGCCAGATACAGCCACGCGCCTGCCCATGCAAGTTCATCGTAGAAACCGCTCCATGATGTATAGAAACCATCCGCGGCAGTATATCCGGAATCACTTCTGTACTTGTTTGCAAAATCAAACAGGCTCTTGGCGTGCTCGAGACACAAGCTGCTGTACTCGGGATCCGTCTCCTCGAAAATGATGGACGCAGCCGCAAGTGCTGCCGCAGTCTCAGCCGTTACGCAGGAACCCGGGTTGTCAGCCGTGACCTTGTAGCTGGGCCTGTTCATCGTCATTACTTCGGCAGGACCCCACCAGGAGTGATCCGCGTTAGGATCTCCGACCTGATAGTAATATACTTCGTCTTCCGGGTGACACTTGATGAAGTAGTCACATGCCCACTTGATATCACCTAAGATGTATTCGGTCTGGCCTGCTTCTTCGTATGCACCGCCGTACTCATACACCGACCACGCGAGCATGGCCGCAGAGTATGCCATTGGCAGATTGAACTTAACGTTATCGCCGGCATCGTACCATCCGCCGGTAAGATCGATGCCGTTATCGGCGCCGTCAGTAAGGCCGGAATCTCCGCGCCAATTGCATCTTACCTTCTCGGGAAGATCACCCGATCTCTGAAGTTCGTAGAACAATATGGATTTCTGGAGCGCCTCGCCGTAGTTGAAGTCTCCCGTTCCCTCTATTCCCTCATAGCCGTTTCCGGTCTCGGTCAGATTGCCCGTATCGAGTTTGGAAGAACCGTAAATCGCCTCCGTGTCAGGATCGGTAGTGCCTTCCGTTGCTTCAGAAGAAGCCTGCGTAGTTTCTGCCTCACTTGCTGCCGAAGGAGCGGAAGCATCGGGTGCCTGTTCTTGAGTCTGGGCGGCGCATCCCGCCTGTAAGAGCATCGCGCAGATGAGAGCGGATGCCAAAAGTCTTTTCTTCATAAAATACCTCTGCCGGTCGTTTTTGCTACGGACATTATATATCAATCAGGTTCCCCGTCGCTGGAAAGTCGCTGAAAATGCTATTTACAGCGACAAACCAGCGAAAGTAGCTGATTATTCGCCGGAATCGGCTTTCTCAGCGACTTTTCAGCGACTGATGACAATAAGACACATAAAAACTCTCAAAAGCAAGCAGCCGGCCCACCATTACAGTGAACCGGCTGTTTGTAATTTACAGTCCCTGGCTGTTTATTTATTGTCTTCGCCCTTGTCGGATACGGCATCTGCGATTGCCGCAGCGGTTACCGTATCAGTGACGTTGCCGTCTGCACCTTCAAGTCCGGAGACATTGATGTTGCGTGTCACTTTAGCGTCGTAACCTGAAGCCTTGACGATGTCGACCAGATCGACGCCCGTTGCGGCCTTGACTGTCTCAAACGTCTGAGCCATTACTGTCGGAACGTTTGCCGATATGCCGGACACACCGTTTCCGCCGTCTGTGCCGCCTGCGAAGACCGTGACCTTGTCGATGGAAGCCAGAGGCTCTGCGACAGCTTTTGCAACATCGGGAAGCACGGTTACGATCATCTCGAGGATTGCTGCCTGACCGTACTTCTTCATTGCCTCAGCCTTCTTCTCCATAGCTTCAGCCTCAGCGAGACCCTTTGCCTGGATACCTGCAGCCTCTGCATCGTACTTAGCCTTGATGCCTGCTGCTTCCTGCTCTGCCGCATAGCGCTGAGCTTCAGCCAAAGCCTTCTTTGCTTCCGCATCCTGGATTGCCTTGTACTTCTCAGTCTCGGCAATTACCCTCTCAGCTTCGCTCTGCTTCTGCTGATTGTAGAGAGCAGCTTCTGCAGCCTTCTGCTTCTCGATGAGAGAAGCCTCTGCTGCCTTCTGCTTCTGGTACTTGTCTGCGTCAGCCTTACGGTTGATCTCAGCTTCGAGTTCCTGCTGTCTGACCTCGACCTGCTTCTGTCTCAGGATAGCTTCCTGCTCGGTCTTAGCGATGCTTGCATCCGTAGCCTTTACGCCGATGACCTTCTGCTGTTCCTGCTTCTGGATCTCATAAGCAGCGTCTGCTTCAGCCTTCTTTGTATCAGCTTCAACCTGCAGGTTAGCCTGCTTGATTGCAAGTGCATTCTGGCGCTCTGCGATAATGATCTGCGAAGCAACGGAAGCCTCGTTTGCCTTCTGCTTTGCATCTGCCTCTGCGATCGCTACGTCTCTTTCAGCCTGAGCCTTAGCGATGGAAGCGTCCTTCTGGATCTGGGACATGTTGTCCTGACCAAGAGCAAGGATGAGACCTTTCTCGTCTTCGATCCTCTGGATGTTGCAGGAGATGATCTCGATACCGAGTGCATTCATGTCTGTCTGCGCCTTGGTCTGCATCTCGTCACCGAACTTCTTACGGTCGGTATTGAGTTCTCTCAGACCTACGGTACCGATGATCTCACGCATGTTACCCTGGAGAGAGTCTGTCAGCGCTGTGACGATCCTTTCCTCGTCCATGTTGAGGAAGTTCTTCATAGCGAGCTCGATGCCTTCCGGATCGGTCTTGACCCTTACCTTAGCGACTGCGTCGATGTCTACACCGATAAAGTCGTTTGTGGGAACATAGCCGCTCGTCTTGATGTCAATGCTGATCTGCTTTAGAAGCAGCGTGTCCTTTCTCTCGATAAACGGGATCTTAACTCCTGCCTGACCTATTAGGATCTTCTTCTTTCTCCTCGGTCCTGAGATGATGTAAGCTACATCCGGCGGTGCCTTTACGTATCCTGAAAGAATTATTGCGATAACCAGTACTACTCCGAGGCCTATGCCGATCGGTAAAATGTAATCAAATGGCATTTTCTTGCCCCCCCTTTCATTTTCTGTAATAAATGATATCTGAGGGGATGCTACGGATAAATAACGACAGATTTAAAAGCGGGCATGCTATTTTGCACCGCCCGCTTATATAGATATTTCTATTTTGTACCCTGTATTATCTGGTGTGTTCTTCGATGAGTTTTATCTCTTCTTCCGTCTTCTCCGCAGGGGCTTCTTCCGCCTGTGCCGGCTTGGGTTTGCGGAATCTGAGGAAGACCATTATGCCGCCGATGATAAGAAGGAGAATGCCTGCCGCGATCATCACCATGTCGTAGAAGACTCTGGTGATCGTAAGCTGTGCGGCTCTTTCCCAATAAGGAAGCTCGTAACCTGTAAGCTGGCTCTGTGTCTCGCCCAGCGGGAATATCCAGTCCCAGACTCTTGTAAGCGTATATCTGTCAGTATTGCTGACGACGAATATCTTCGGGTCTGTCAGGGCATAGGTGGGAAGTGCGCCCTTGATGTCCGTGATGGCAACGCCTTTGACGAGCTCCGGCATCATGGCTTCATAGCACTGGATGGCAAGAACATCTGAAGAAGATGATGTTCCGGTGGAGCCTGAAGCATCCGGCACCATGTCTCCGCCGTAAGCATCCGGGTTGGCGCTGACATCAGAAGGAATGAGCAGCGTCAGTCTGTCGAAATAGATGTATGCTCTCGGCTTGTCTGCACCTGCAAGGTCATCAATGGAAGATTTCATTTCTTCAACAACGCCGATGACGGTGAATGTCTCTCCTCCGATCTCGACCTGGCGTCCCGCAACGTCATATGACTTGAAGAAATACCATGCCATAACGTCGTTAATGACGATCTGGTTCCTGTCTATCTGAACCTCCGGCAGGAATCCTCCGCAGAGGAATCTGAACGGATGGAATGCCTTGTAGTTGCCACCCACGCCGATGATCTCGGCATCGGTGTTGGGGATTATCTTGTCCTGGGAAGAAGTGTTATCTTCCGATACGAGCATAACATTTGCCATTACCGACGAGGAATACGCGTCCTCCCAGCCTTTCGGGGAACCGTCCGTATCAAGGCCCTTTGCCTTGTCCGGAAGGTTCGGATTGGAAGCGTCCACCGTACCCTGGATGGCTGCTCTGATTACGGGGATGTCCGCTTTCCTCAGCGAGATATCCGAACTTACATACAGGAGCGGCGTCATGTCATCAACAGGTCTTGCGCCTCTCGCGAAAACGCTCATCTGCCTGTACGACACATCTGCACCATGTCCCCAGTAAGTAGCCATATACTGCTCCTGCCTGTCTGATGTCAGGATAGAGATCCTTATGAATCCTGCCGCGATGAGGATGACTGCTGCGAGTATTACCCAGAAGGGAGCAGCGAGAACGATGCTCTTGATCCTTTTTTTATTCAGGGTTCCCGTCTCGCGGAAATATTCCTTTATGCTGTCTTTAAAAGCCATCTTGTCCCCCGTCAGGAATTCTTTTTCTTATCGGATTCGAAGTCTTCGAGTCTCACGCGTTCTCCGTCTTCGAGAGGTTTCTCGCTTCGTACGACGATCATCGCATCCTTATCGAGCTTCTCGCCGGAGATAGCTGCATATGTTCCGTCATCATCTTCAACGGTTACGTCTACACGCTTAACTGTGTACTTGTCACCGAGCGGGCTGGAAGAACCTACGATCTGATATACGAAAGTACCGGAGTTATCCTTGTTGACCGCGCTGGACGGAATGACGCACTCGTAATCCTTGTTGGATTTGTCAGCACGTACGGTAATGGACTCTCCCGGGAAAGCATACGGATCATCGATCGTGCACTTTACCTGCTTATAATCTCTCGGGCTGTCCGGATCGGGCTTAATGTTGATGATCGTGCATGAGTCAACATAACCTGAAGTAACATCCATCTTGTCTCCGATGCTGAGTTTTGAAGCAACTTCTGAAGGGAAGCTGAATGTTGCTGTGCACTCTCTGTCTGTCTCAGGGATGATATAACCGATCGTCTGGTTCTTCTCCATGACAGTACCCTCTTCGAGGACAAGGTTATATACATATCCTGAAGCGGTAGCCTTGATCTCAGTCTGTCCGATCTTCTCTTCGAGTTCGGCGATCTCGACTTCGAGTTCAGCGATCTCCTTGTCTCTGTCTTCAGCTGCGTCCTGAGCCTTGTCATATTCGATGCCTGCATTGACCTGTGCATCTGACAGCGACTTCTGAGCGCTTGTAAGGCTCGTCTGTGCGGAATCTACCGCCTTCTGGGCATCGGATACGGAAGGAAGAGCCTCTGCGAGTTCTTTCGAAGTCTCGGCATTCGTGATGTTGAGTTCGCAGGAAGCTACAGCGGAACTGTTCTCAGCGATGGTTGCTTCTACTTCATCGAGATCTGCCTGGAGCGGAGCCTTGGCATCGATGTACTGGTTGATCTGATAGCACAGATCCCTGATCTTCTCTTCGTCTGTCCATGTCGTCGGGTCAGTGGTTACCGGAGTGGATTCGGTCTCACCGTTTGAAGCGGTAAATCTGTAGTATCCCGTATCTTCCTCGGTGGTTATCGCATATCCGTATGAGGTATATATCAGGAGCTGATCGGAAAGGAGTTTGACAGCGTCGTCGATGTCCTTGATCTGATCTTCGATGACTGCCTTCTCGCCTGTAGCGTAATCTAATGCCGACTGGTATGTTGCAAGCTGCGCTGACTGATCGAGGATCGTGGCATCAGCCGCATCGATCGTCGCCTGCTTGTTCTGTGCAGCGGTAAGGCCTTCCTGAGCTGCCGTGAGAGTATCCTGCGCAGTGTCGACTGCAGTCTCATACGCGGTCAGGTCGCTCGTGCTGGGCGATCTCTCTGCATATTCCTTATCACGCAGGAGCTGTGTCAGCTTATCCTGAAGCGTCTTGAGGTCTTCGGAGTTCTCGACGGGCTTGAGCGTGGCGATGACATCGCCTGCCTGAACGCTGTCGTAGTTGGTGACGAGGACCTTCTCGATCTCCCTGCCTTCGACACCGGTGAGCTTGGTCTCATTCTCTACCTTTATCGTACCGGTGGCAGTGTTTGTATATGCAAGGTTGCCTCTGGTCGCGTACTCACCCATTACCTTAGGAATGGTCGCATTCATGATCGTGTTTGAAAAGAACGTCAGAAGTGCGAGGCCGGCGACGAACGCCACCATGATCCTGATAATTGTCTTACGTCTGTTCTTCATGTTTGATCCTCCGTTACTTGATTCCCGATCTCGAGATACCTTCTACCAGGTATTCCTCACCCCAGAGGAATATCAGAAGGGGCGGTATCATATATACTGCTGAAGCCGCGAAGGCGATGCCTATCTCCGGCTCGTTGATCTGTGCAAGGAACACCGACAGCGGCTGAAGGTCCGTATCGGTAAGCAGGACGAGCGGCTGCTCAACCATGTTCCAGTAGTCGATAAACAAAAGTATCGTAAGTGCGAATATGGCGTTCTTACAGAGCGGTATTGCTATCTTGGTGAAGATCTGCCACTCCGTCGCACCGTCTAACGTTGCCGCCTCGATGTATCCCGAGGGGATCTGCCTCATGTATTTCGTGAGGAGGAAGATGGCAAACGTCGAGAAGATACCCGGCAGGATGATCGCCCAGAACGTGTTCAGGATACCTAATGCATCCGCGATCATGTAGTTCGGAACGAGCGTGACCTGGAAAGGCATGAGCATGAGGATGATGTACGAGAAGAAAAGCACCTCTCTTCTCTTCTTCCTGTATCTCGCGAAACTGTACGACGCGAGGCACGCCACTACCATCTGTCCTGCCACGATTGGCAGTGTCAGCACGATCGAATTCCAGAACTTGAACAGGTATGCCGGGTTCATGAACAGGAGCGTCGTGTACTGCTTTATAGTTACTTCTTCCGGTATGAGCTTGAGAACAGGTGTGCGTGACAGATAAGTCGCACCGGAAGAATTGTGTCCGGACATACTCTGGAAGATTACCGAGTAATTGTTGATGATCTCGTCAGATGACATGAACGAGTTAAGGAATGTAAAGAAGATAGGAACGAGCGCGAGCAGCGATATCGAAGCCGCGATCAGGAGTCCTATTCCGGTAAGGATGGTCTTCTTTACTTTTCTCTGCTTGAGCGCGGTGGCACTTCTCTTGCGCTCTCTTGCGAAGAATGCCTCACGCTCGGAATCCGTCATCAGCTCGAAGTATGACTTCGGGTGGACAGTCTCTTTGAATATGTTACGTCTTGCCTTTGTGGCAGCCAGTCTGCGTTGTTTTTTAAGTTCTGCGTCCATAGATCATTCCTCCACATCCGAATCGAATTTGGATTCGGCAAAGAACAGTACACCGACGATGATGATCATCGCGATACACATTACTATGGCGCCCGAAGAGAGCATGCTGTAGTCGAGCTGTGTGAACTTGTTGTTCATGAAGTGCTGCAGCATGTACAGGTTATCGAACGGATAGTCGCCCGTGAGAAGATATACTTCCCTGAATATCTTAAATGAATTGATAAGTGACATGATGCCTACGAAGAAGATCGTCGGGCTCAGGTAGTGGAGCTTGATCGCAAAGAAACGCTTGACGGGACCCGCGCCGTCCATCGATGCAGACTCCAGGATCTCACCCGGGATCGCGTTCAGCGCGGCAAGGAAGAGCACCATGTTGTAACCTAAGTTTTTCCATAAGAACAGCAACATGATGACTATCTGTGCGTATTGCGATTTGAGCCAGTCTATCTTATCAAGCTGGAACAGTTCTGCCGTCCAGCCGTTGATGACGCCGTTGTAAGAGAAGAACACCTGCCAGATGAGCACGACGGATGCGACCGGTACCATCATCGGGTTAAGAAGGATGCTTCTGAATACCGACTTTCCGGGCAGGCCCGAGTTAAGGAGCATGGCCAGGAACAGCGCGAGTATTACCGCGAGCGGAACTGATATGAGAGCAAATGTGAGTGTGTTCTTGGATGCGGAAACGAATGCGACATTCGTAAGGACTCTCTCGTAGTTACGGAATCCGACGAAGTCTGCGTTCGTAGGAGACTTCTGGAACGAAGTCTTAAGGAGCAGGATCAGAGGCAGGAAGAAGAATATGAGAACTCCCAGGAAACTCGGTGTGAGATAACCTGTGAAGATACCCCAGTCCCTTAGCTTTCTTCTGAAGTGTCCCTTCTTGCGTTTCTCGACAAGAGCGCGTCTCTCAGGAGTGTCTTCAAACTCCGGGATGTCATCGGGAACGAGCGTCTCATATGCCTTGGGTGTAACAGACATTGCATATCTGCCGGCAGATTCGTCTGCAGGCTTATGAGCATTGGGAGCTCTAACCTTTGCCTGTTTCTTGCCTTTAGGCGCAGAAGCAGACGCCGCACGCTTTGCAGGCGCAGCCTTAGTCTTCTTTTCCTCGGCAGGCAGCTGCGAACCCGGGCGCACCCGCGTCTCAGTCTCCTTCGGGAAAGAACCATTCTCCTTATCAGAAAGACCCATTACTATTAACTTCCTAAAATTATCCTCATGCATCTGAGTGATGCAATCGAATTATACTATTAAGACACACTTAATTAAACACAAACGATGTGGCAATCGTGTGTCATTTATACATTATATGCATACCAAATCAGAAAACAGAAATTTTACTGAACTGTTTCTACCTTAATGGTGTTTGTATTTCCGTTTGTTCCGTTGATGAGGCCGCCGGTGATGACTACATTGTCACCTTCCTGGAGCTGCATCAGGTCCTTAGCTACCTGGAAGCCGTGATAGAACATAACGTCAGTTGAGTTGAATTCTTCATTGAGGATCGGAATGACGCCCCAGCTCAGGCTGAGTCTTCTCCAGATGTGTTCTGATGTTGTCATGCCGATGATGTCTATAGGGCATCTGAATCTGGATACCATCCTTGCAGTGATGCCGGACTTGGAGTGTACGACGATGCATTTCGCGTTGACGTCGACTGCCATTGCGCAGGTAGCGTGTGAGATCGCGTCGAGGTTGCTCCTGATCTTGAACTCCTGCTTCCTGAATCTTTCCTTATAGTTGATGTTTGCCTCCGTGTACTCGGCAACATTTGCCATTGCCTTTACCGCCTCGACAGGATACTTGCCTGCAGCGGATTCGCCGGAGAGCATGATCGCGGAAGAACCGTCATAGACCGCATTCGCGACATCGGATATCTCGGCTCTGGTAGGTCTCGGATTGGTGATCATGGATTCGAGCATCTCTGTCGCGGTGATGACACGGCGGCCAAGAAGTCTGCAGCGCTTGATGAGTCTCTTCTGGATGCTCGGTACTTCGACGAAAGGAATCTCTACTCCGAGGTCACCTCTTGCGATCATGATGCCGGAAGCGATCTCGCAAATCTCATCTATATTGTCGACGCCTGCACGGTTCTCGATCTTTGCGATTACCTCGATGCCTTCGCCTCCGTTGCTATCGAGGAAAGTCCTTATCTCCTCCATGTCCTTCTTGGTGGATACGAAAGAAGCAGCAACGAAATCAACGTCATTCTTGATGCCGAAAAGAAGGTCAGACTTATCCTGCTCGCTCAGGTAGTCGCCGGTCATGACCTTGTTCGGGAAGTTCATGCTCTTTCTGTCAGACAGGACTCCGCCGGTGATAACATCGCACTCTACATTAGTGCCGCTGATGTTTGCCACCTCGAGGATAACGAGTCCGTTGTTGATGAGGACCCTGTCGCCCTTCTTGAGCTGGTTGGGGAGTTCCTTGTATGTGACGGCTACCTTTGTCTCATCGCCTTCGATGTCGTCTGTGGTGAGCGTGAACTTGTCGCCGTCGTTAAGAGTTATCTTGTGATCCTTGAATGTCTTGATCCTGTATTCGGGACCTTTTGTATCGAGCATGATCGCGATGGGAAGGTGCATGTCGCTTCTTACCTTCTTGATGAGGTCGATCTTCTCCTGGTGCTCTTCATGTGTGCCGTGCGAAAAATTGAGCCTTGCCACGTTCATTCCCGCTTCGAACATCTGAGACAGTGTCTCGGCGTTGTCGGATGACGGGCCGATGGTGCAGATTATCTTGGTCTTACGCATATATTCTAAGGACTCCTTGTGCTATTAAAAGTTTTGTCTGATTGTATCATTTGTAACCCCAAACTTCTGCACAATATTGTAAGATAATTAGGTCAATATTTTTAACAACCGGAGGATATAACATGGCAGATGTAAGACCGGAATCCCTCAAAAGGATCACAACAAAAGCCCAGGCTGACGATTTTATCGCAGATCAGATCAATGCGATCAAAGAGCAGGTCGGAGACAAGAAGGTTCTTCTCGCACTCTCAGGCGGAGTTGACTCTTCCGTAGTCGCTGCGCTCCTTATCAAAGCCATCGGCAACAACCTCGTTTGCGTTCACGTTAACCACGGACTTCTCCGCAAGGGTGAGCCCGAGATGGTATGCAAAGTGTTCAGGGACGAGCTTAAGGCTAACCTCATCTACATCGATGCAACAGACAGATTCCTGGATCTTCTCGCAGGTGTTACGGATCCCGAGCAGAAGCGTCACATCATTGGCGAAGAATTCATCAAGGTCTTCGCAGAAGAAGCTGCAAAGCTCGACGGTATCTCTTTCCTCGCGCAGGGCACGATCTATCCCGATATCCTTGAGAGCGAGCAGGGCATCAAGGCTCACCACAATGTCGGCGGTCTTCCCCCGGAACTCGATTTCGAGCTGGTTGAACCCGTTAAGTACCTCTATAAGGACGAGGTCCGTGTTGTAGGTTCCGCTCTCGGTCTGCCCGACAACATGGTATACCGTCAGCCGTTCCCGGGTCCCGGACTCGGCGTAAGATGTCCCGGTGCGATCACGAGAGACAGACTCGAAGCAGTAAGAGAGTCTGATGCGATCCTCCGCGAAGAGTTCGAGAAGGCAGGTCTCGCAGGCAAGGTATGGCAGTACTTCACTGTCGTTCCCGACTTCAAGTCAACAGGCATCAAGGACGGCAAGAGAGCTTTCGAGTGGCTCTGCATCGTCCGTGCGATCAACACTACAGACGTTGTTCAGGTCACGGTAGAGCCCATCGATTACGACCTCATGTGCCGCATCACTGACCGTATCACACACGAAGTTCCCGGCATCAACCGCGTTCTTTATGACTACACGCCGAAGCCTACCGCTACGGTCGAGTACGAGTAAGATTAAGTGTAAAGAAGCCCCTGGAAAACAGGGGCTCTTTCATATCAGGAATTCTATACCGGGATGGTATAATCACATTATTGGAAAAACATGGGGGTAGATTTGACATGAAGTATTTTATAAAGATCGCCGTGTCCGCACTCGCAGCAGCAATAATGCTCGCCGTCGCCTCTTGCGGGATGACGCCGGAACCGACCGAAGCAGTCACTGAAGCTTCCGAGACAACATCGGAAGAGGCCACCACATCTGAAACGACGACAGAAGAGACTTCGACCGAGACTTCTGAAGAGACGTCAGAAGAAACCGAAGAATCTTCAAAGGTTACTGCGCCCGAAGGCGAGATGTTCGATCCCGAAGAATATCCTTTTGATATAAGC
>JAILMZ010000138.1 GCA_024692105.1 Saccharofermentans sp. | reverse complement strand
GAAGCTGCTGTCATCGATCTCCTTGCGGCTTACGAGCTTGCCGGAATAATCGTAAGTATCCATTACGGTCCTTCTGCAGGCTTCCCAGTTCACTACGTCGTAAAGGGAATAGAGATAGTAAACATATTCATCACTGGCCGCGACACATTTGCCTTGAATGAACTCGGAAGGATTCTTGTCTCTCTCGATAAGGAATCTGGATGAATCGTACCAGGGATCATCTTCTTTAACTACCGTCGCACTGCCCGTGACGCCTGTACATGATGCGAGCATGGATACGGACATGATTGCCGCCAAACAGGCAGCAATTGCCTTGATCTTTTTCATATGCCTGTCCTCCTATTATTTTATCCCCGGCTCTATGATAGAAGATATTTGCGAATCCTTCAATGTTATAATCAGGTATCTTAGAGTTGGGGGAGACAGATATGTTGATGTTCAGCGTTATCTTTCTGGGCATAGGATTATTGTTTGAGTTCATCGGTATCGGCATGACCGTTGCCATGATCTGCGGAGGCATGGATTTCAATTTCCTCGTGATAGGTGGATTTGTCCTGATGCCGCTCATATTCATCTTCATCGGCGCGTCGTCGCTCATCAAATACCTGAAGGAGCGCAAAGAGGTTACGGATATCAGGAAGAACGGCAGGAAGACATATGCCAAGGTCATAAGGATCGAAGATACAGCAGGCATCATGGTCAACGGCATGATGCCGCACGGCGTGATCGTGAGGTATTTCGACAGTCAGGGCAGGATCAACAACGACATGATCAAGATCGAGCCCGAGGATAAGCACTACGGTACCGTCTTCGAAGGCGAGACTCTGGAGATAGCGGAGCTAGATGGGCAGTGCGTGCTCCTGAGGGAACTTGAGAACCTGCCTTTCGAGGGCAGCGAGATGCTCATAGACCCGACCGTGAGCGTGTACGGCGAAGGCGAGACATCCAGTGTCAATTGTCCCGTGTGCGGAGCGATCGTCAACGTAGCCAGGGGCGGCGCGGCTTTCTGCAGCCACTGCGGATACAAGGTAAGACTGTCGGCAGAGGGCAAGATCGAGAACGGGAATTGACGGGGGAAGACACCCTCTGTCCTATGGGACAAGTGGTGTCTCATCGTTGTAAACAGTGCGTTTGAGACACTTTGTGTCCTTCCGAGAGACTACGGTTCGGGCTAACCTTGAGGCATCAAACCAAGGAGGTGTCCGACGATGAAAAACGACACAAAGATCACAGTACTCAGAATAATAGCAATGATTTCTGCTATCATTGGAATGGCATTCCTGATTGGAAGCATGTTTGCTGACGGAACCAGGTTGCTGACAGTAGGCCTCGCTTGCAACTGCATCGGTATGATCTGCAATATTAGAGGCTGCAAGATTATGAAGGATAACATGAAATAAAGGAGAGCAACTTCATGGATCAGCAGAAGATGGGCGCGTACCTCAAGGAATTACGTAAAGAGAAGGGGATCACCCAGGAACAGCTCGCTGATAAGTTCTTCGTATCGAGGCGCACGGTCTCCAGATGGGAGACGGGAGCAAATATGCCGGAGATCGAGATCATGATCGAGCTCGCTGATTACTATGAAGTCGACCTCAAAGATCTCCTCAGAGGAGAGAGAAAGGACGACGGTATGGACCAGAATATAAAAGAGACTGCAATGGCAGTGGCAGAATACAGCAACGAAGACAAGAAGAAGGCTACAAGAAGATTGGGTTATATCTTCATCGCGGCAACCGTGTGTTTCGTCGGATTCCTGGCGACACTGTTCCTGGTGCCTGACGGATATACCAACCCCGTATTGGATTTTGCACAGGGCATTATGCTCGGAGTATCCTTCGGCGCGCTCATCTTAGGCATCCTCATGACCAGCGGCATCATGGACAGGTTCGGTGCAGCTAAGAAGGCATGGCTTAAGAAATAAGCATCACTTTTGGACACCTCGAAAACAAAAGGCCCGGACCCACGCTGCGGTTCGGGCTTTGTTATGACCTGGAGTCCTTGTTGCCAACTCAGTATCCATAAGCCGATTATAGCCAATGCGTGCAGATATTACAGATAATCTATTCAGATAATACATTCAAACAGAATCCGCCCAAAGTTAAATTATAACTATCCAAATAAGGAGGGCAGAATTATGAAAAAACTTAATACGATCAAATCTATTGCAGTTTTGAGTGCAGCTCTTCTCGTGCTTTCCGGACTGGCAGGATGCGGTGTCGGAGCATCGGCGGCTGAAGCAGAACCGGCAGAGACGACTCTTTGCGAAGTGGAAGAATTCGGATACTGTGTTGAGTCATACCCGCAGTTCTATGTCGGTTCAGATTCATTGGTAGACGGTGTGTGGTCTGAAGATATGGCTAACGTGGCAGAGCATCGGTTTGAATGTGTCTCGCCCAGCCTTTACTGGGAACCTGTTGAAGGTGCTGCATGCTATGTCATCTACATGGTTGACTCAACGCACAGCGAAGGCATCCCGCCGATGAACCTCCTGCACTGGATAGTTGAGAACTATGAGGGAACCGAGATCGAGGCAGACGCGGATGATTACTTCCTGGCACTCGATCCTGAACGCGGTACAACGCGTACTTATCAAATCTATGTCATTGCACTCAAAGCTCCCGTCGAACGTGCGAAAGGATCCGTCGGAACGATGCCCACAGACTTCGGCAAGTTCCTTGAGGCCCTGGATACAGATGCCGATGGAAATACAGGCAACATAATTGCATTTGGTTTCTTGAGCGGCACATATACTAAAGACTGATAATGCCTTCTCGTTGATGCCCTTTTTGGACACCTCGAAAACAAAAGACCCGGACCAGCACTGCGGTTTGGGCTTTGTTATGACCTGGAGTCATTACGGTACTGTGTGGGTGACTTGCCGGTCGCTTTGCGGAAGACTTTGTTGAAGTAATTGGGATCTTCGAAACTCAGGCGCTGCGCGATCTCGAAGACGGGGATATCTGTGTCCGAGAGCCAGTATTTCGCAAGGTTCATTCGGTGCTCGGTCAGCAGGTTCATGCAGGTCAGACCGGTCTCTTCGACACAGACCTTGTTTAATGTGTTGCGATTGATGTTGAATTCAGAAGTGACCATCTCGAGGGTGATCTTCTCGCTGATGTGGTTGCTGAAGAAGTCGACGAGGCGCGAGATGAACGCGCTGTTGTTCTCGCCGGTGGTGCTGTTGTTGATGAAACAGAACTTGAGTTTGTAGAGCAGCTCGATGAAGTAGGAACGCGAGCGGCACGGCCAGTAGCCGTCAACGGTCAGTTTGAGCTCGGCATCGAGTTTCTCGATGATGTCTATCATGTCCGCGAGTGACTTGGGGATGAATGATGCAGTTTTGGGAGAATACATATCATTAAAGATGAAGTTCCTTACGAGAAGGTAGTCCTGGTAGATCGTCGAACCTTCCATCTCATCGAATTCGCCCGAGTAAAGGCGCTCGTAGGTGAACGCGTCGTTGATGACATAGGGTTTGAATAAGATGATGTACGCCTGGTACTTTGATTCTTTCTTTATATTGAGGATGTCCCTGTCGGACAGGTAGAGCGCGGAAGGAGCCTTGAGATCCATCTGTTCGCCGTTAAGGTCGATGGAAAGATTGCCCTTGCTGAGCAGCACGAGCTTGCAGCGCTCGTTGTTGTCGATGTGAGGAAGCTCGTTCTTGGCCTTGAATACAACAAGGTCCAGGAGCCTTTCATAATCGCAGTATTTACGCAATGTGTATAACTGATCACCCATAAGCAGATTATAACAAAGCATTGGTAATATTTGCACGGTTTGTGCATATTTTACAGATAAACCGTGACGATATTCCATTCCGACACCCCCTGCAAAAGGTCAGAATGGGGCTAACCAAAGAAAAGGAGGACAGAACAATGAAAAGAACAGATATATTCAAAACTATATTTGTAGCAGGCACGGCCGCATCAATGCTTTTTGGGATCGCAGGCTGTACCGCAGAGGGCACTGAAGCTGCAGCAGAAGCAGTCGCAGGCGAGTCCGTGGCAGCTGCTGAAGTAGAGGCAGAACCCGAGCAGACAATGTGCGAGGTCGAAGAATTCGGTTACTGCATCGAGTCTTACCCGCAGTTCTACGTAGGTTCCGACTCATGGGAAGACGGCATATGGTCAGATGACATGGGAATGAAGTCAGAACACCCGAACGGCATCTCACCGAGCCTTTACTGGGAACCCGTCGAGGGCGCTTCATGCTACGTCATCTACATGATCGACTCGTCTCACGCGCAGGGTATTCCGCCGGTCAATTTCCTGCACTGGGTAATCGCAAACTATGAAGGCACAGAGATCATCGCAGGCGAGGATCCCGCATTCTTCCACGGTCTCGGACCTGAAGCCGGAACGACACACACCTATGACATCTACGTCATCGCTCTTGCAAATCCCGTCGAACGCGCGAAAGGCGCACCCGGAACAGCGCCTACAAACTTCAATAATTTCCTTCTTGCTCTGGACACCGACGTCGACGGCAACACAGGCAACATCCTGGCGTTCGGTTTCCTCAGAGGAAAATACACAGCCGACTAAAAACAATTCCGAACGTGGTCTGTGAAAGCGAGAATAGAGCAAACCAAAGAACAGGAGGGCAAGACTATGAAAAAGACAGATATATACAAAACTATATTTGCAGCAGGCACGGTCGCAACGCTGCTTATGGGGATCGCAGGTTGTGCGGCAGTAGGCACTGATGCAGCCGCAGGCGAATCCGCAGCAGCCGCCGAGGCCGAGCCGACCGAGACAACTCTTTGTGAGGTCGAGGAGTTCGGTTACTGCATCGAGTCATACCCGCAGTTCTATGTAGGTTCTGATTCATGGAAAGACGGCGTATGGTCGGACGATATGGGAAGGAAAGCCGAGCATCCGATGGGCATCTCTCCGAGCCTTTACTGGGACCCCGTTGAAGGCGCTTCATGCTACGTCATCTACATGATCGACTCATCACACAAAGAGGGCATCCCGCCGAACAATTTCATACACTGGATAATCGCCAACTACGAAGGCACGGAGATCATTGCAGGTGAGGACCCCTCATTCTTCACCGGTCCCGGTCCTGAAGCAGGGATGACAGGCACATACGACATATACGTTATCGCTCTTGCAAATCCCGTCGAGCGCGCGAAAGGCGCAACCGGAACGGCGCCGACCAACTTTAACAATTTCCTCCTCGCACTGGACACAGACGCAGACGGAAACACAGGCAACATCCTGGCGTTCGGTTTCCTTAGAGGCACGTACACTGCCGACTAACACAATTCACTCCTGTGTGCGAAGAGCGTGCCCGCCCCCGGGCGAGCTTTTTGTTTGCAAACAAATAAGAACTGTGCTATCCTTGCGGCGTTGGAGGTAGACCGATGAGAAGATAATCAGTTTTTAGTGAATATATTGCAGGCGGACCTTTCCGGGTCTTTTGTCTGTGCACTTGGACCGATTATCGCTGTTTACTTCATTAAGTTTTTCCTGATGAAAATCCATTAGACTGCTGCGCCCTTGCACGTCAGACCCGTTTGTCCGCAACGGGGGTTTTTGTATGGCACAGATAAGTGTTAATAATTTGAGCTTCTGCTATGAAGGAAGCTATGACTATATTTTCGAGAACGTGTCGTTCACGGTCGATACCGACTGGAAGCTCGGTTTCATCGGACGCAACGGCAAAGGCAAGACGACGTTCCTGAGACTTCTTCAGTACAGGTACGAGTATTCCGGCACGATAAGTTCGAACGAACCGTTTGACTACTTTCCGTACGCATACGGCGAAGAGGATCTGACGCAGTCTGCATCCGCACTCCTGGAGAAGTGGAAGCCTTCCTGCGAGGAGTGGCGCGTACTCCGCGAGATGGACGAACTCGAACTTGATGCGGAGGATCTATACAGGCCTTTCGGGGAACTCAGTCTCGGACAGCGCACGAAAATAATGCTCGCGGTTCTCTTCTCGGGGGAGGGGGACTTCCTTCTCATCGACGAGCCCACGAACAACCTGGACGCACAGGCACGCCAGACGATACGCGGTTATCTCGCTTCGAAAAAAGGTTTCATCCTTGTATCGCACGATGCCGCGCTTCTTGATGCTGTCGTCGACCATGTGCTGGTATTGAACCGCTGCAGCATCGAGGTGCAGGCGGGCAATTTTACAAGCTGGTGGGAGAACAAGGAAAAGGCGGACAGCCACGCGCGCCGAGAGAACGAGAAACACCTTAAAGAGATAAGCCACATGAAGCAGGCCGCGGACAAGGTCTCACGCTGGGCAGATAAGAGCGAGAACTCTAAGATAGGCCATGACCCGATCAAGGAGCGCGACCACAATGTTGTTGCTGCCCGTTCTTACGTCGGAGGCAAGACAAAGAAGGCCGAGGCCAGAGCAAAGGCTTTCGGGCAGAGGATGGACCGTTCGATAAAGCAGAAGGAAGGACTCATGAACGATGTTGAGCGCGAGTTTGACCTGAAGATAACGACGCTCGAACATTTCAAGAATAAGCTCGTGCGCTGCGCAGACCTGAGCATCTCATACGAGGGCAGTGACCGCAAGGTGATAGACGGTTTGAACTTCGAGATAGAACAGGGCGAGCGCGTGTTCCTTGCAGGCGGCAACGGCTGCGGCAAGTCGACTCTCATCAAGGCGATACTAGGCGGATCGTATTCCGAAGACATGGTGATATCCGGAACACTCGAGAAAGCGAGCGGACTCATCATCTCATACGTAAACCAGGACACGACGCGCCTTAAGGGAAGCCTTAGAGATTATGCTGCAGAGAACGGGTTGGATTACACGCTTTTCCTTTCTCTTCTGAACAAACTGGACTTCGACAAGGTGCAGTATGAAAAAGACATAAGCGACCTGTCGGAAGGCCAGAAGAAAAAGGTCTTGATAGCAGGCAGCCTCATCACGCCCGCGCATCTATATATCTGGGACGAACCATTGAACTACATCGATGTATTCTCGCGCAGGCAGATAGAAAAACTCATCACCGAATATCAACCGACGATGATAATGGTCGAGCATGACAGCCGGTTCAGGGAGAAGACCGCGACCAGGGTGGTGGAACTTTAATCTTATTGCGTTACAATCTGTATATGGATAAGACCAAGATCAGATATGTATGTGCGGAGCTGCTCATGCTGCTCGCCTGCGGTGTGGCGGCGGGCGCGGCTTTCGCGGTGCAGATGATAGCGCGTAAGTTCGAGTCGGAAGATGTGAGCTTTCTGTTCTATGGCTGTGCCTATGCGTACAACCCCGTTGCATACATAGCAGGATGGCTGATCTACGGCGGTTGTCTCGCAGCGGTATTCAAGTTCTTCGCAAGCCATGTCGATGTGCCGGAAAACCCGGGCATCGGATTCAGGATACTGGCGGTCTTCGCTGCACTGTTCATCGTGGTATGCGTGTTCGTCGGTATCATCCTGGAATCATTCATGTTCCTGGGAATGACGGGATATATGCGTCCCGAGTTCCTTTTGTATCTGTCTGCCATCGGCATGCCTGCCGTATCGCTTGCTGTAATGATCTATTTTATCTTCAGGAGAAAAGCGCATGAGTGAATACAAGTTCTACGGACATGAGACTGCCGAAATTCCCAAGCCTCTTGATAACAGCCTTGAGTGGCTCACCTCGCCGCTCGATCTTTACGACGCGCTCTCTGACGGTCTGTGGCGCAAAGATACATGCGCCCCGAGGATGCAGGATGAGTGGACACCTGAAAATAAGACTTTGGGACAGTGCTCCATAACGGCGTTCATCGTGCAGGACCTCTTCGGAGGCGAAGTATACGGGATATTAAGACCCGGCGGAAACTACCATTGCTACAATGTTATAGGCGACGCGAAGTTCGACCTGACCTCGGAGCAGTTCGGGGAAGAGGCGGCCTTGCTCGTGTATGACGACGTAAACCTGCAGACGCGGGAGAAACATTTCGAGAAGGAAGAGAAGAAAGCCAGATACGAACACTTAAAGCAGCTGGTCTATGAGTATCGAAAATGACAAGCCAAGAGTAAAAGGGATGCCGCGCCCGGCCAGAGCAGTCGGACGCCAGACCATTAAGTCGAGCATCGGCAGGGGCGTCGCCAGGACAGGCGGAAGGCTCGTGTCGAACCTGAGCAGGAGAAGTGCGATGGTGCTCGTGAATCTCCTGCGCGCGGAATCCAGAGTGGCGGTGCTCGCGGTCTTAAGGGGCGTGACGCGCATCCTGATGGCGAACATTATCACAGCGGTCATCACTCTCATCGCATTTACCCTGTACGATTCGATATTCTTCTTCCGCAAGGAGCGTTCGGGTAAGCAGTTCCTCGTCAATCTCATAAGCAATATCTGGGTAATAACATGCGGTACGACATTCTTCGTTATCTGGGAGATGATCCCGAAACCGTTCTTTGAAGGAGACGCACCGCATCTGGCGGTAATTGATTTCATTGCAGGCTTTGCACTGTCGGTGATGGTCTGCCTCATCGCAGGTACGATATTCGATAAGATTGCAGAGAAGTTCTATGTGAGCGATTCGGACCGTATGCTGCTTATCATCGGCGAGGAATACGAGAATTACCGCATCGAAAATGATCTGGACCACGACCGCGCAAGAGAACTGTTCGGCAGGATCGGCAAACTGGTCACGCCAAGGACGATCCGGCACATGTTCAGATCAGACGATCGCAGAAAATTCGCAATTGAGTTAATATGTAAGGCGGAGTCGCAATTGACCGCACAGGAGGAATAATGACGGAGACCGAGAAGAAAATAAGCAATCCCGCAAGGATAGTCATCCTTGTGCTCCTTGGCATTACCATTCTCGCAGGCACGCTCCTTCTTGCGCTGAACGTCATGACATACGTGCAGATGCAGAATGCCATGAAATGGAGTCCCGACACGGAGATCACACAGGAGGATAAGGTGCGTTATGCGGGCCTTGCCATGATCCCCGAGATGACGGACTATGTCGGCAGCGTTTATTCCCGCGGCATCCGCGATCCCCAGTATTGCATCGTTACGGTACCGTTTGGCTCTCTCGAAGAACTGTACGCGGCACTTCCGTATGACAGCGATTCCGACCGCGAAACGGCACTTGCTGCCATAGGCGGACCTTCCACGGACCTGCCCGAGTTTCCCGAAGAAGTCGTTTTCGGGAATGCTTATCCTGCAGATGACCTGCCGGTCACAGACACTGACGACGAAGGATATGTAGTTTCATACTATTACACGCATGTGAATTACATAATCGAGACCGCTGACGGTTACTGTCTCGTATTCTTCGTTCAGACGGTCTGAGTGATTTAAGGACTATTTAATAATTTCCCCGATATGATGAAGCCATCATACGAAGGGAAGGGAATAAATCCATATGTTTTGGGACATCTTGAAGAAAGATCTGAAGCGGAAGAAGACGATGAACATCATACTGTTCATTTTCGTCGTTCTTGCCGCTTGTTTTGTTGCCGCAGGTCTGTCGAATGTAGTGTCGGTCATGTCTGGAACTGACTACTATTTTGATAAGGCAGGCCTGGGGGATTACATCGTTGTCACGCAGGGAAAGGCGAACGTCGGTGCCGTTAAAGAGAGGCTCGAAGACGAATCTTACGTGACTGCGGTAAGGACTGAGGAAGCACTTACTGTCGACGCAGACAACATCTCCGTTATCGGCAAAGACGAATTTGAGAAACCCGACAGGATGATAATGATCCAGTCGGTCGACGAGTCTGCCATTAAGTTCTTTGATGACAACAACGAAGTGATTACATCCGTTGCTCCGGGCAAGGCTTATGTCTCCGGAAGCCTTATGGGAAAGAATGATCTCAAGCCTGGCGATGTTATCGAGATCGAGATCGATGATGAAGTGTTCAAGTTCGAGATCGAAGGCCATTCAAAGGATGCACTCCTGGGCTCCGACTTCATGGGAAACACAAGGATCATCGTCAATCCTTCTGACTGGGAAAAGGTAAATGAAAACGAAGAATACGCTGATATGTATACGCTCGAGTTCAGCCATATCGATTCCACTGATCCCGTGCAGGTAAAAGCAAAGGTATCGGATATTAACGGAACGATCCTGTCTTATCCGAGAGATACTTTCAAGACGGCTTATGTCCTCGATCTCATCACGGCATTCATAGTAGTGTCCATGAGTATCGTTCTGGTAATCGTATCGTTCACGGTTCTTAAATTCTCGATCAACTTTACGATTGCAGAAGAGTTCCGCGAGATCGGCGTAATGAAGGCCATCGGCATCAAGTCTTCCAAGATCCGCATGATGTACATCACTAAATATCTTATGATCGGTGCGGCAGGAGCCGTGATCGGCCTCATCGCCAGCTACCCGTTCGGCAAGATGCTCCTGGCATCTGTCTCAAACAAGATGGTACTGGGAAGTGACAATGCAGCCCTCATGAACATCCTGGGCGCGATCCTGGTCCTCGCTGTAGTGCTGATGTTTGCTTATCACTGCACACGAGGCGTTAAGTCCATGACACCTCTCGATGCCATCAGAAAGGGACAGACAGGTGAACGTTACCGCAGGAAGAGAGGGTTCAGGCTCAGCTCTTTCCGCGGAAGCAACGCGGCATTCCTCGCGGTAAACGATATCTTAAGCGCCCCCAAGAGATTCATAACGATCCTGTTTACATTCTGCCTTTGCACGCTCCTCGTTCTCGTTCTCGAGAACACCGTAACGACACTTACGGGATCAACTCTGGCAACTACTTTCGGTCAGCCGAGCGATCTGTACTTCGTTATTGAGAAAGATGACATAATTGAGGTCATTGCCGTTGACGGCATTCCCGGTGTCGAGGAAAGGCTTGCCGAGATGGAAGATAAGCTTGAAGAAGCGGGCATTCCCGGTCACGTGTATAAAGAACTGAACTACATGGTCACATACAGGATCGGCGATGAGAAATACGGTATCTGGAGTCAGTACGGAGTAGGAACAAAAGCTGAGGATTATACATACCTGACGGGAACTGCTCCGCAGAACGGAAATGAGATCGCCATCACAAATCAGGTTGCGGATATGACCGGACTTAAGATCGGCGACAGCGTGATCGTGGAGTACGGCGGAGAAGAGAAGGAGATGATCGTAACCGCGACATTCCAGACGATGAACCAGCTCGGTGAATGCGTGCGACTGCACCCTGACTGCGGATTGGATCTTAAGGGGACGGCGAACTTTTTCGAGTACCAGATAAACTTCTACGACGACCCGTCTCCTGAAGAGATAGAAGCGCGTAAGGCTAAGGTGAACGAGTTATTCGATTGCGACAGCGGCCAGGTAATGAATGCAGGTGAATTCGTGGACAAGTGCACACAGTCATCAGGCCCGATCGGCGCAGCAAGAGATCTTCTTCTCGTCATAACATTCATCGTCATCGTGCTCGTTGCGATCTTGATGGAGAGGTCATTCATCTCCGACGAGAAGGATCAGATCGCGCTCCTCAAGGCTCTCGGATTCGGAACAGGAACGGTAACGCTCTGGCACACGATAAGACTGGGGCTCGCATCCCTTGCGGCAGTCCTGCTCGCAGCGGTCCTCTCGCTTCCTGCAACTCAGCTCCTCATAACACCGATCTTCAGATTCATGGGAGCCGGCAAGGTGACCTACGAGTACAGACCTGAGATGATCTTCGGATTCTATCCGGCAATCATACTCATAGTGGCAGTGGCCGCAGCATATCTGACATCGCTCTATACAAAGGCTGTCAAAGCATCAGACACATCCAACATCGAATAAAGGAGAATCAAAATGGAAAACATAATCGAAGTAAAAGACCTCTGCAAGACATACATCACGAACAAGAGACAGAACCACGTCCTGAAGAACGTATCGTTCAACATCAGGAAGGGCGAGATGGTAGGCATCATGGGACCTTCGGGCTCCGGCAAGTCGACTCTCCTTTACTCGGTATCCGGCATGGATAAGGCTACGAGCGGTACGGTAACCCTCTCCGGCAAGGAGATCACGAACCTGTCCGACAAGGAGATGGCTCTGGTAAGGCTCGACAGCATGGGCTTCATCTTCCAGCAGATGTACATGATGAAGAACCTCACGGTATTAGACAACATCATCCTTCCCGCAGTGCAGTCCAAGAAACTCGGCGAGACACGTGCCGAGACCGAGGCAAGAGGCGAGGAACTCATGAAGAAGTTGGGTATAATAGAGACAGCCGACAAGGATATCAACGAAGTGTCCGGCGGACAGCTTCAGAGGGCCTGCATCGCAAGGAGCATCATCAACAAGCCCGACATCATCTTCGCCGACGAGCCGACCGGAGCTCTGAACAGAACTTCTTCAAACGAAGTAATGAACGAGCTCGTAAGGATCAACAGCGAGGGCGCGACAATAATGCTCGTTACACACGATGCCAAGGTCGCGGCAAGATGCACCAGAGTCCTCTTTATCGTTGACGGCAACATCAAGGGCGAGTACGAACTCGGCCCGCAGATCGACGGCGAGGCAGAACTCAAGGTTAGGGAGAGGAACCTTACTAACTGGCTTATGGAGATGGGTTGGTAATGACCGACATACTGATAGTTGAAGATAACAAGGAAATATCCGAACTTCTGGCAGACTTTCTGAAGAAGGAAGGGTTTACGGTGAGCGTCGCTTCCACGGGGGAGGAGGCGCTTACTAAGTTCGGCAAGTACGGCGCGAAAATAGTCCTCCTGGACATTATGCTCCCGGGCATGGACGGGTACGCCGTATGCTCCGAGATAAGGACTAACAGCAACGTCCCCATCTTCATCCTCAGTGCGAAAACAGACAAGAACGACAAGCTTAACGGCATCATCCTGGGCGCCGACGACTACATCGAGAAGCCGTACGACATCGACCTTCTCATAGCAAAAATCAAGGGCCTGTTTGCAAGGCGCTATTCAAGTGACGAACTTACACTCGGCAATATAACGATCAACAAGGTCGATTACAAAGTCTATAAAGACGGCAAGGAAGTCGAGATGACGATAAAGGAGTATGAATTAATGCTCCTTCTTGCCGAGAACGCAGGCAAGGTTCTGACCAAGGAATTCTTGTTCAACAGGATCTGGGGATTCGACAGCGATTCCGAACAGCAGACGCTGACTGTCCACATCACAAGGCTCAGGCAGAAGATAGAAGAAGACCCGAAGGAGCCGAAGAGGATCCTTACGGTATGGGGTAAGGGTTATAAGTTCGAATGAAGGCGTTTGACAGACTCATCTGCATAGTGATACTTGTTTTCGTCCTGCTTACCGCGGGGGTGAATGTGTATCTGATTGCAGATCAGGCCAGACGCGATGCCGAGACAGGCAGACAGTACAGGGTAGAGATATCAAGGCTTGAGAACACTCTCAAGTCCGGAACTGCAGCAGAAGACCTCGATCTGTCATCCTGTGATTACGTGACTGCTGTAGTTACCTATGAAGAAGGCGAACAGTTCTATAAGCCTTCATCTGACTATGAGTTAAGATTGATAGACGGCGATCTATATAGATTCGACTATCAGGAAAAAGACATTGTGAAGGGACAGACGCTCCTTATCTGCAACTGCGTGCTGGCAGGCGCATTCCTGCTTTCGCTGGGCGTGCTGTTATTCATCAGATCCCAGATAATCAAGCCTCTCGATGAGCTCAGCAGCGTGCCGGAAGAACTGGCGAAGGGCAACCTGTCCGCGGGAGTGCTGGAGCAGAAGTCGAAGTTTTTCGGCAGGCTTGTGTGGGGACTGGACGTGCTAAGACAGAAGGTCGAAGACGACCGCAAGAGAAACCGCGAACTGGAAAAGGAAGAGAAGACATTGCTCCTTTCTTTGTCACACGACATAAAGACACCGCTGTCCGCGATCAAGCTGTCTGCAAAGGCATTGTCGTCAGGACTTTACGATGATGACGAGGACCGCAAACGCGAAGTCGCGGAAGGCATAGGCGGCAAGGTCATCGAGATCGAGCACTACATCAAGGACATAACAGGCGCGGCAAGAGACGACGTGACGATACCAGAAGTAAGTATCTCAGAGTTCTACCTGTCCGAACTGCTCACGAAGATCAAGGAATACTACGACTCCAAATACGACGTCACCAAGACGGAAGTCGCCGTCGGGGAATACAAGGACGTGCTTATCAAGGCGGATTTCGACAGGGCTGTGGAGGTGCTGCAGAACCTCATCGAGAACGCATACAAGTACGGCACGGGAAACAGGATAGAGATAAGCACAGGCCGCGAGGAATACTGCAGCCTGGTCAATGTTAAGAGTTTCGGCAATGTAGTGCCTGCAACGGAACTTCCGCATATCTTCGACAGCTTCTGGAGAGGATCGAACGCCGAGGGCAAGGAAGGAAGCGGACTCGGACTATACATCTGCCGCCGTCTGATGGGAAAGATGGGCGGAGACATCTACGCAGGCATCACGGGCGAGAGCATGGTCGTCACGGCGGTGTTCCCGGAGGCATAACGCCTGCCCCCGAAATAAGGTTAGGTTAAGGCACTCCGCGGTCCTTCATAGTATAATGGGAATATCGGATTCGGAGATATGGGGGAAGAGATATGGAAGAAAACAAATCTCCGCGTAAATGGGATAAGGTAAACGAGAAGATCCAGAACAAGTGGCTCAAGAGCAAGAAGACTGTCATTCACCATATGCGCAGGCCTCATATCGTATCGTCGATACTTGCATTCCTATTCCTGCTTTTGTTTACGGGACTTTTGTTCGTCGGATTCAGGGCACTGTTCGTCACGGTGGCGATTGCAGGCGAGACCGTCGAACTTACCAGGCAAACCGGTGATTACGCGCAGTCTCTGGATGATGCTGTCCAAAGCACCGGCGGAAAACCGGATTATGAGACCATCGTCGGTCAGATCGAGGGAAAGCCTGATGAGCCTTTCATGATCATTGACGATAATTCCAAGACCGTCTATTCGTCCGGAGAAGAATTCAATTACACGAAATTCACTCAGCCGCTTCCGTTCGTGAAACTAGAAGGCGGAAAGATCAATTATGGCGATACGGTCGTCATGACAGAGGCATCCGATCTGATGTCTGCATCTCCCAGCTCGGAAAGACTTGTTGAAGAGATGATCAGCAAGTACTCGGCCGGGGATAACGAAGCCCTGAACGAATGGATGGAGCAGACCAGATCAGACGTTAACATCACGGTCATCCAAACGATAGGAAAAGATGACAGCAAACTCATCGTCCTCTACGATATCCCGATAACCAACCGCGACGCACTGTTCCTGCTCCTGATGCAGGCTTTCGGTGCCGCAGTCATCCTTCTGCCTGTCATCTTCTACCTGATCGTTACCATCAGAGAGATCACCTCATGGAAGAGGATGGTCAGGATGTACTATTTTGACCCTGTCTCGATGGGCAAGAACTGGACTTACTTTGTTGATCATGCGGGCGCGATCCTGAACAAACGCAAGGCGGGCTCTGCGGGATGTGCCATGATCTGCCTGCATCTCGATAAGTACCGCAACTACTGCATCTGCTACGGCACCGAAGCCGGCGAATGGCTTCTTGGCAAGATGTATATCCTGCTGTGCGGACATACCAAAAAGAAAGAGTTCTTTGCAAGGAATAACGGCGGCGAGTTCGGAATACTCCTGAAGTACACGGACAAGGAGACTCTCCTTGGGCGCCTTGAGAAGTTTAAGGAAGAAGTAAAGAAATGCGTTCCCGAGCGTAACATCGATTTCAGCGTAGGCATCTGCGAGATCGGCGAGAAGGGCGTAAGCGTAGACGAGTGGTATTACCGTGCAAGCATGGCACAGGCAGCCGTTGACGGAACGGAGACAAACAGGACAAGATGGTTTGACCAGCAGATGCTCGACGACCGTATCTGGGAGCGCCATGTCGAAGAACTCCAGCAGAAGGCTTTGGAACAGAACGAGTTTGTTGTCTATGTTCAGCCCAAGTACAGTCCCTCCACGAACCAGATGACCGGAGGCGAGGCTCTCATCCGCTGGAACAGTCCCGAGGACGGCCTCGTTCCGCCCGGAAAGTTCATCCCCATATTTGAACGCAACAACTTCATCATCAACATAGACAACTTCATGATAGAGGAACTTGCCAAGCTCCAGTCGAAATGGATCTCCGAGGGAAGAACGCCCGTTACGATCTCGGTCAACCTGTCGCGCGTTCATTTCGCGAACCCCGATCTTGCGGAAGAGATAGTAACTACAGTGGATCGTTACTGTGTCCCGCACCACCTGATAGAACTGGAGATCACCGAGTCCGCGTTCTTCGATGACAGGGAGATGCTGCTCGGCACCATAGGAAAGCTTAAGGAGAGCGGTTTCGAGCTGTCGATGGACGATTTCGGTACGGGCTACTCTTCGATGAATTCCCTGAAGGAACTCCCCCTCGACGTCCTGAAACTCGACGCATCGTTCTTCCGCGGTGCAGACAACGGCAGAGGCGAGGTCGTCGTATCAGATGCCATCGGTCTTGCGAAACACCTCGACATGCAGGTGGTCGCAGAGGGCGTAGAAGACAAGGAGACCGTGGACTTCCTTGCGCGTGTTGACTGCGACATGATCCAGGGATACTACTACGCAAAGCCGATGCCTGCAGATGAATTTGCCCAAAGGCTTGTGAAAGCTGAAAGCAGCACGCCCGTTATACCTGAACCGACCATGACAGAGGAGGCTGAGCCTGAAGTATGAGACCTGTGACCACACTGTTCATGCTGATGTCAGTGGACGGAAAGATAAGTACCGGCTGCACTGACGAGATGGATGTGGACCGCGATCTCCCGAAGATTGAAGGCGTCAAAGAAGGCCTGCATCAGTACTATGAGATAGAGCAGACGACGGATCTGTGGGCATTCAACACCGGGCGCGTTCAGGCGAAGATGGGCGTTAATGATAAGGAGATGCCGGGTAAGACGCCGGTGTCTTTTGCCATCCTGGATAACCACCATCTGACAGAGCACGGGATAAGGTATTTCTGTGCGCTGTCGAAGCAGTTTGTGCTCATCACGTCTAATCCGGAACATCCTGCGTTCCTTGTACATGAAGACAATCTCAGCATTATCTTCCAAGAGAAGCCTTCTCTCAGAGATGCGCTTGAGGAGTTAAGGAACGGGTATGGCTGCGAGCGTCTCACGGTGCAGTCAGGCGGCACCGTAAATGGATTGTTCCTGCGCGATAAACTCTTTGATTATGTTGATATCGTCGTGGCACCCGTGCTGATCGGAGGCAGAGATACTTCGACGCTGATAGACGGAGAGTCGCTCAAGACTTCCGAAGAGTTGTCAGGGTTGGGCGCGCTGAAACTCATAGAATGCAAGGTGCTGGAAGATTCGTATATAAGATTGCGGTATGAAGTATTAAACTAGTATTTGGGGTGACTGTTATGCGATTAAAAAAAGCATTGAGTATCATCGTAACTGCCATAATGATCTGCGCTCTGAGCGGATGTTTCCTGTTTGAACCCACCAAGCTTAATACTACGCTGACGACTGAACTGTCTGACAGTCCGGCCGTGTCCGTTTGTTTCTTCACTATGGATTCGACTACGGAAGACGGATATTTGGTAGAAGAACTGCCTGCAGTCGGCGATGCGAAGATCCGCACGGGATACTGATCTTGGAGACTTGCAAAGGACGGATGAAGACATGAAGAATGATTCAGGTAACGATATAGATCAACTTTTCCGGGACTATGAATACCTGGTCGATTATTGGCTGACCAAAAAGTACGGATCGCGCCTCCCGAGCGATGTTCAGAATGACCTCACTTCCGAAGGTTTGATGGCCCTTCATACGGCTGCCGGGAATTACGATCCCGATAATGAGGAAGGCGCCTCGTTCAAGACCTATGCTTCGGAATACATTAAGTTGTCGTTTGCAAACTACTGGAAAACGAAGATAAGACCTGAACCGGAATATGACGATACAGTAAGGCCTCCCAAGGAAGGCGAGATCTATCTGGATGAGAAGAAGCCACAGTGTGTCAAACTCGCCAAGAAAGAGCCCGACAGACAGGCGCTTCAGATATTGGACGTGCTCCGTATGTGGTCAGATGAGAATCACTCGCTGACGCAGCAGGATATCTTTGACTGGCACTTTGCGTATTGCTATGAAAAGCACGGCTTTACGGACAAACCAGATCCGAGAGTGCTGTCGAAGATAATCAAAGACCTGATCCTTGAACTCGATCCTTACGAATACAGCAATGACAAAAGGGAAGACTATAAGATCCTTTATGACGGTTTTGACAAAGACCTTCTGAAGAAGAATATCGAGGGCAGTGCTGACAGCAAGATAACGGATATCTCCTGGGTCCATACTTTCTCTAACGGAGAGATGGACAAGCTGATAGAGACCGTCTGCTTCTCTGATATGCTCACGGCCGAGGAGAAGACAAGGCTTGTAAAGAAGATCTTTGCGACCGCGAGTGAATACTACTATTCACCGTTCTGGGACAAGAAGGATCAGAAGATATTATTTAATCCCGAGGTCCTGCACGGGCGTCTGTCCAAGAAGTTCGGCGGCAGGAGCGTCGCTGATAACAACAGCCTCGTTCAGAAAGCGATCTCAGGCAGGAATGTCATCAGTTTCAAGTTCAACCACTATAAGGAAGACGGTTCGCTCGAGCCTAATGTAGTCGCTGATACTGGTGAGGACAGGATATATGTTTTGCGGCCCTATCATTTGGTTCAGTATCATGATCTCTACTACTGCCTGGGTTTCCATGAAGGCAGCAGCAACATTTACCATTACCGTGTAGATCTCATGAGTGATATCACACTCGTCACGGATGAAAATGGTGAGCCCGTCACGGAGGAATTTGTTCCGATAGATGACTATAAATTTGTCGGTGACTTCTGGAACCCCGAGCGGTACATGGCCGAGCATATCTACATGGCATACGGGAAGCCGCGTGACATCAGGATAAAGATAGACAACCGTGACAAGAAGGGCTTCACCTTCCTGCGCGATTGGTTCGGTGAACACTACGAGGTTTTGGCTTCCCGCGATGGATCTGACGGCTACATCACCGTTACGGTCAAAGCGGATCCCAAGATGATAGTTCATTGGGCAATGCAGTATGCAGGGTTGGTCGAAGTGTTGGATGATGAAGTAAGAGAGTTGATTAGAGAAGAAGTGAAAATGCTGGGAGAGAAGTATGAGTGAAGAGAAGTATAGTTTGTCTGAGTATGTGTTCAGGGATATAAGATTTGGAAATAAATATCCCAAGTTTGCTAATAATGAAGACTTTAAGCAGCTTAAAAAGGAAGACCCGGTTACGAGTGCTAAGAACTATCATGATCTTCTTGTAGACAAATATAAAGGTAGACAGCATGCTGAAAGATGGTCGATTGCTTTAAATTCGTACAAAGAGTACAAGTGCTTTAAGAGTGATAAATACTTCATAGAGGGGGGATACTTCATAGAGGGGGGATATTTGTATTATCCTATAGGAGATAATAAGAGAGTAAAGATTTCGGCAGATACATTAACAGGTCCTTCTGAAATTATTAATCCCATCCCCAAAGATGATTTGTCTAAAAATAAAGAACTAAAAGCAGCACTAAACGAATTCTGCAGTGTTGCGTATACGGTTGGCAATGTCTGTCCGGTTATGATGAATCCCGGTGGCAGAAAAGGGGAACCCGGCGGAGTGGATACTTGTTGGTATAAATTAGCAAATCATATTAAAGAGAATATAGAATACGATTCTATAAAAGAAATACCACAACACTTCAATAATGATTCTCGCATCTACAACAATCTTAATGTAAGACATTTATTGTCCTATAATCCCAAGCAAAAGAAACAGACCGAATCGCCATATTACTATGCTTTGTTTGGTGTATTCCCTGAAAGGCTTTCGGGCAAAGAAATAATCAATAACTTAATGCTGAAAGACTATTATGATGATAATTATAATCTGATCATTAACAAGACACCTAAGGAGCATTATGACTTAGGTGTTGATGAATATATTAAATTCATAAGACGCGTTACAACTCTGATTATCAAGCGCGGAATAAGGATCTATAATGCTTTGCCTGATGACATGAAGAAATCTGAATAAAAGGCTTTGCAAAATTCTGCACATGCTTGACTCCATAATAAGGGTGAAAGCATTTTTACAATAATCGGAGGTGCAAAGATGGCAAATAACTATAAAGAGAGACTGTTAACTCATAATAGTATCCTGCGGAAGATGATTGAACAGAATACAGAGTTGATGGTTATCCAAAGAGAACTGTCAAAGTTCGTTCAGTTTGGCACAGATGACTACTATTCCATTGAAGAGAGAATAGGCGTAACAGAAACACTCATATCGATTGCAAACGGAGATAAGGTTAACAAACAGCAGAGGGCATTGATCCTGGCAAACGCGTACAAGCTTGATCAGATAAACGGAATCGGGTTAGATGTTCCTGTTGAAAGACTTGATGAGACGTTGTATATCGATAATGAATGGCGTGAGCTCCCTGCTTCTTTGTTAAAAGATATGCCTGAAGAGGAAAAGCATAAAACTGAATTATATAAAGCAAACGCAAAACTCGATGAAGGCATTCTCGACAAATACAATATCGGGATAGCAGTATGGCGTTTCAATAAGACCCCGTACTATTTAAAGTTCAGAAACTACGATTCGGAAATTGACGGAGAATAGTCACGATGATAGAATAATCACAAGAAAGCACAGTCTGCAAAGACGGTTGCTTCCGAGTAGGTATATCACCTCACCCTAGAGTGCCAGTCTTTGGGTGAGGTTTTCATTTGCGTTTGTATCTGGAATCCAGATATGCAAATAGTTTGAGCAACAGGGCAACGACACCAATCAGCAGACTGATCACGGCTATTACCAGAGATAAAATCTCATAGTCTGTCACTTAAACAGCCCTCCTTTCCTAGACTCTCTTAGGAAACCCCAAGATGTAAATAGTACTCGGAAGGCAACCGCCCATTAAGCAGGCTGTGCCAATACCATTGTACCACAAAAACAAACAAATGTTCTTGTTTAAGAGTCCCGAAAAACGGACTGAAATACCTGTCTGCAAAATTTTGCATATGCGCACCTCCATAATTAGGGTGAAAAGAGATTTTCGAATCAACCCTGATAAAAGGAGGTGCTTTTGCATGCTTAGAAATGAACAAATCAAGAAAGAAGGTGATGAGATGACAAGAGTGGAAGGA
>JAILMZ010000137.1 GCA_024692105.1 Saccharofermentans sp. | reverse complement strand
AGGTGGGCTGCAAACAAAGAGATTAAGCAAATGTACAGGTTTGTCAGGTTCACACCCGGTAAGTGGCGAAAGCAGGCTGCGAAAAAAACGCAGCCGACTGTTCAAAAGGGTACGTCTTTACTGCTTAAGCTTAGAAACCTTATAAGACGGAAGAAAGGCAAACCCGAGATAGTCATCCCTGAAGAACCTCTTCCCCAGGGCATCGTAGTCGGCTGTACACCGAAGAACGAGGCTATCGTTGATACGGGAGATGTGCATGCCCTGATGCTCGGTGCAGCCGGTGTCGGCAAAACGGCTTACTGGCTGTATCCGTGCCTTGAGTATGCACTTGCCTCAGGTATGAGCCTGCTTTCCACAGACACCAAAGGCGACATAATGCGAAACTACGGCAATATCTGTAAGGATTACGGATATAACGTGGCGGTCATCGATCTCAGAAACCCAACAAGATCGGACGGCAACAACCTTCTGCATCTTGTAAACAAGTATATGGACATGTCCAAAGCCCATCCTGAGATTGTAGCTTACAGGGCCAAATCCGAGAAGTACGCGAAGATAATCGCCAAGACGATAATAATGTCGGGCACGGACTCGGCCGCTTCCTACGGCCAGAACGCATTCTTCTACGATGCGGCCGAAGGCCTTATTACCGCAACCATACTCCTGGTAGCAGAGTTCGCTAAGCCTGAAGAACGTCACATAATATCAGTGTTCAAGATAATCCAGGAGCTTCTGGCACCGTCAGGTGTAAAGGGCAAGACCCAGTTCCAGCTCCTTATGGATAAGCTTCCGGACACTCACAAAGCCAGATGGTTCGCAGGCGCAGCTTTAAACTCACCCGAACAGGCCATGTCGTCCGTTATGAGCACGGCACTGTCCAGGCTCAACACATTCCTCGATTCCGAATTAGAACAGCTCCTCTGCTTCGATACGGCACTTGACGCCGAGAAGTTCTGTAACGAGAAGAGCGCGCTGTTCATAATAATGCCGGAGGAAAACCCGAACACTTTCTTCCTTATCTCGCTCATCATCCAGCAGCTCTACAGAGAGATCTTAGCCGTGGCAGACGAAAACGGCGGCAAGCTCAAGAACCGTTGCATATTCTTCTGCGATGAGTTCGGCACGCTCCCCAAGATCGATTCGGCCGAGATGATGTTCTCGGCATCAAGATCCAGAAGACTTCAGATAGTGCCGATAATCCAGTCGTTTGCGCAGCTGGAAAAGAATTATGGCAAAGAAGGAGCCGAGATCATCATAGACAACACCCAGCTCACCATCTCAGGCGGCTTTGCTCCCAACTCCACCTCTGCCGACCAGATATCCAAAGCGCTCGGAACCAAAACAGTCATGTCAGGCACAGTTAGCAAAGGCAAGGACCAGAGCTCACAGTCACTCCAGATGATCGAGCGCCCGCTTATGACAGCGGATGAACTGAGGAACCTTCCCAAAGGCGAGTTTATCGTCATGAAGACAGGCTTCCATCCCATGAAAGTGCGGATGAAGCTGTTCTTCGAATGGGGGATCGAGTTCAACAGCGACGATCCGTATGTCATACCAGAGCATGGCAGCAGAGAAGTCAGGTATGCGTCCAAAGCGGATATTGAAGCTGCGATTGATGACAAGTACGGGAAGGAAGAAGAGACAAAGCCTACGGAAGAGGCAAATGACAGAAGCCTCAATAAACAAAAGCAGACTTCTGCCGAAAACATCGATTCGGTAATGACTTTACCGGATCAGAAGGAATGCATGGTAAATGTCCATGCACCAATAGACGACAAACGATTCGCAGATCTATATGAAGGGTTCTGCGAGAAAGCAAAACAAAAACAATAATTGGAGGAAAACATAATGAAAAAGATGAATTATCAGGAATTCAAGAATGAAGTCATGGCATGCATCAAGGATTACCTTACCGATGAGTATCAGGACTATGACATGAAGGTGCAGACCATCAAGAAGAGCTCTTGCGAGTACGAAGGACTCATGATCGGTCCTAAGGATAAACGTATGAGTGTTACTCCCGCTCTTAATCTGAACAATGCATATGAGCAGTATGTGGACGGAATGCCTTTTGATGAAGTAATGGATAAGCTGGCAGATATTCGTATGCATGCATCTCTCCCTGGTTTCAATAAGGAAGACATGTTCGACTACGATAAGATCAAAGATAAGATCTTTCCTAGGCTTATCAACACTTCTGCCAATGTAGAATATCTTGCAGATAAGCCTCACAGGGAGATCGAAGATCTTTCGATTGTCTATGCTGTAAGAGTTTCAGAGGATTCAAATGGCTTTGCCGAAGCGGTCATCACTGATGATCTGGCAGATATGTGGAACGTAGACGGAAACGAGCTCCATGAT
>JAILMZ010000092.1 GCA_024692105.1 Saccharofermentans sp. | reverse complement strand
CGTTATCCCGATCGATTCTGTATTCACACCTGTAAAGAAGGCAAACTATAAGGTCGAGAACACACGTGTAGGTGCAAGGACTGACTACGACAGCCTTACGATCGAAGTCTGGACAGACGGAACGATCGAGGTTGACGAGGCGCTCTCTTCAGCTGCCAACTGCCTTATAGATCACCTCAAGTTCTTCACGGCTCTTGCTGATACTGATTCTGCTCTGAGCTTCAAGAATGTTGAGGAGACCGGCGAACATGATTCCAAGCTCTCCGGCATCATCGAAGACTTGGATTTCTCCGTCCGTACATATAACTGCCTCAAGAGGGCACAGATCAACACGGTCGGCGATCTTGTCGCCAAGACGATGGATGAGATGATCAAGGTCAGAAACCTCGGTAAGAAGTCTCTCGAAGAAATCATCGAGAAGCTCGACGAGATGGGCCTTCACCTCAAAGATCAAGCAGACTAATCTCAAGGTAGGAGGAGCAATATAAATGCCTAACAGAAAAATGGGCCGTGCTTCTGATCAGCGTACGGCAATCCTTAAGAATATGGTTACGGCCATGATCATAAACGGTAAGGTAGAGACAACAGTAGCTCGTGCTAAGGAAGTAAGCGCTATCGTTGAAGGTCTCGTTGCATCTGCTGTAAAGGAAAAGGATAACTTCACAACAAAGGAGATCACTGTTTCCGCAGCAAAGCTCGACGGTAAGGGCAAGAAGGTACTTAAGACTAAGACTTCCAAGTCCGGTGCTCAGTACGAAGTTGTTGACCGTGAGGTCAAGACAAAGACTGTCCAGGTTGACGATCCTTCACGTCTTGCAGCTCGCAAGGCTATGATGAAGTGGCTTATCAAGAGCCACGACAGCGAGGGCTATGTAGTTAACCCTACAAACAAGCTTTTCGATGAGATCGCACCCAGATATGCCGGCAGAACAGGCGGCTACACAAGGATCGTAAGACTCGGCGCTAGACGCGGCGACGGATCCGAGATGGCTATCCTGGAGTTCGTATAATCGAATTACTGCGATAATTTCACAGTTAATACGGGGGAAGATTGTTTACATCTTCCCCCGTTCTCTTTACAATAGGTAGACCAACCCAATCAGGAGAAGGCTTTTGGCTGACGAGAAGGACATAATATCGCTTTCCGACGTAGCTTTCAGTTACAGAGGTGACGACGGCGAAGGCAAGGAGACAGTCACTAAGGCTGTGGACGGAGTTTCGCTCAAGATAGAGCGGGGCTCCTATGTTGCCGTGACAGGTTCCAACGGCTCCGGCAAATCCACCCTCGCCAAGCTCATAGACCTTCTCGAAACGCCCGACAAGGGCAGGATAGTCATCTGGGGGAAGGACTCTGCCGAGAGCGGCAACTTCTGGGAGATAAGACACAGGTGTGCCTGCGTTTTCCAGAATCCCGACAACCAGATAGTAGGAACCATCGTCGAGGAAGACACGGCATTCGGCCCCGAGAATCTCGGCATACCAAATCCGGAACTCAGAGAGCGCGTGAATACAGCCCTTAAAGAGACAGGCCTGTACGAACTTCGCGAGCGCGAGGCAGCCAGCCTGTCCGGAGGACAGAAGCAAAAGCTTGCAATAGCAGGTGCACTTGCCATGAGGCCTGAGGTCCTTATCCTTGATGAAGCGACTGCGATGCTCGATCCCATCTGCAGGGACGAATTCCTTGAATTGGTCGAGAAGATGAGGGAAGAGAAGCATCTTACCCTGATAACCATAACCCACGATATGGCGGAAGCTGCCAGATGCGACAGGATAATCGTCATGAACAAGGGTCAGGTGGCTATAGACGGCACGCCTGCGGAGGTCTTCTCGAGCGGCAAGCTCGGCCGCTGCGGCTTAAAGCAGCCCGAGAGTTTCGCTCTCTGCTACCAGATCGCGATGATCTGCGGAGAAGAGATACTCCCTTCCGATCTCGAGTCTGAAGATAAACTGATAAAGCGCATCATCAAGATGATGCCGCGAATGGTATCCGCGTACATCCCTGATACGGATGAGCCCAAGGAAGAGATCAAAGACGATATCATCATGAGCATCAAGGGGCTAAGCTATTCCTATGACGGAACGACCGATGCGATCTCTGACATCAACCTGGACGTCAGGAAGGGCGAAGTGCTCGGCATTGCAGGTGCCAGCGGCTGCGGCAAGACAACGCTCATATCCCACCTGAATGCCATCATCAGACCCCAGAAGGGCGACATAGAGATAAAGACAAAAGACAAAGTCCTCAGGTGTTCCAATAAAAAGGACATGGCGCTGATAAGAAAGACAGTAGGTCTTGTCTTCCAGTACCCCGAATACCAGCTCTTCGAAGAGACCGTTTACAAGGATATAGCTTATGGCCTTACGAGGCTCAAGGTGCCCGAGAAAGAGCATAGAGATCTCGTACTTGAGGCTGCGAAGAAGGTAGGCCTCCCGGAAGATGTCCTGGAGAAGAGTCCTTTCGAGCTGTCGGGCGGACAGAAGAGGCGT
Organism: Saccharofermentans sp.; assembly: GCA_024692105.1. Next base: position 17,956 of record JAILMZ010000092.1, on the reverse strand, counting down.
GTTGCCATGGCAGGCGTCCTGGTAATGCACCCGGATATCCTGGTGCTCGACGAACCCGCATCAGGCCTCGATCCCAGAGGAAGAGACGAGATGTTCAAGATGATCCGGGATCTTAAAAAGAGCGGAACGACGATAATTCTCGTATCTCACAACATGGACGAGGCGGCGAGAAACTGCGACCGCGTCTGTGCCATAAAGGACGGACGCGTGGTCAAGACGGCTTCTCCGGACGAGTTCTTCACGAACGAAGAGGATATCTCTGCCGCAGGCCTTGATATACCCGTACTTACGAGATTTGCAGGCAAGCTCGAGCGTGCGATAGCAGCTGAGCAGCCGGGCATCGACTTCGGCAAGCCGGAATTTGACTCATACAAACAGGCGGCTGCCATCGTAAGGGCTGTCAGGAAAGGGGTGAAGGGCCGTGCTTGAGAATATCTCGATAGGACGTTATTACAAGGCTGATTCACTCCTTCACAGGACGGACCCCAGGGTCAAGTCGATCCTTTATGTCCTCTATCTTGCGGCGATCTTCATTATCAACACTCCGCAGGCAATCATCGCACTTACCGTGGTGACTGCGCTGCAGCTCTTCCTGGGCAAGATCAAGCCGAACATACTGTGGACGACTCTCAAACCCATACTCCCGCTAGCTATCTTCATCATGATCCTCAATGTGTTTACGATAAGGCAGGGCGAGACTCTCTTAGAATGGAAGATAATCAAGATCACAGATTACGGCATCTACAGGGCCGTGCTCATGTCCGTCAGGATACTGTTCCTCATCGTTACAACGAGCATCCTGCTGACACTTACGACGACTCCTCTCAAGATATCCGATGCCCTCGAGAAACTCTTCGCACCGCTCAAGGTCATCAAGGTCCCCGTGCATGAGATGGCCATGATGATGTCCATCGCGCTCAGGTTCATACCCACGCTGGTTGCCGAGACCGACAAGATAATGAAGGCTCAGGTCTCAAGAGGTGCCGACTACGATACGGGTACGTTCATCAACAGGATCAAAGGTTACATCACTGTCCTCATCCCGCTGTTCGTGTCGAGCTTCAAGCGTGCTGAAGAACTCGCTGTCGCAATGGATGCGAGATGCTACAAGGGAGGCGAGGGAAGGACCAAGTTAAACCCTCTCAAAATGACCTTGCAGGATGTCCTTGTGGGGTTGTTCCTCGGGCTTTGCGCGGTGCTCCTTGTTGTCATTGATTTGTCTTTGAGATAGTCTTCAGGCTGTGATAGAATTCTACATACGAACTTTTGCTGAAAGGCGGTTTCATTAAGATATGGCAAATTACGTGGGAATCGATCTCGGCGGCACCAACATCAAGGCCGGCGTGGTAACGGATGAAGGAAAGCTCCTCAACAAGGTAACGGTTAAGACCAATGCAGACCGTCCGATGGAGGACATCATCAACGATATGGGCAAGCTCGCAGCAGACGCGATCAAGGATGCGGGACTCGAGGTAAAGGACATCGAGGCAATCGGCATCGGCTCACCCGGAACACCCGATAACGACGAGGGCCTTCTGGTCTACTCGAACAACCTGCCTTTCGTCATGGCTCCCATGAGAAAACTCATAAGAGAGGTCATCGACCTTCCCGTATACATCGACAACGACGCTAACTGCGCAGCTATGGCAGAGGCCGTGGCAGGTGCCGCAAAGGGCGCGAAAGATTCCGTTACGATCACGCTTGGAACGGGCGTAGGCGCAGGCGTTATCGTTGAAGGCAAGATCTATTCAGGCTTCAACCAGGCAGGTTCCGAGTTCGGCCACACCGTACTCGTATCCGGCGGCATCGACTGTCCCTGCGGCCGAAAGGGCTGTTTCGAGCAGTATGCATCCGCTTCCGCGCTTGCAAGGATGACGAGGGAAGCTGCAGAGAAGAACCCGGATTCACTGCTTAACAAGGTATATGAGCAACAGGGCGAGTGGAATGCACAGATAGCTTTCATCGCAATGAAAGACGGCGACGAGACAGCAAAGGAAGTAGTCGACACATACACTTCCTATCTGGCTGACGGTCTGGCAAATGCCATCAACGCATTCATGCCCGAGGTCCTCGTAGTAGGCGGCGGTGTCTGCAACGAGGGCGATCCGCTCCTCATTCCCATGAGAGAGAAGACAATGTCCAGACCTTACTTCGGTCCCGGAGTAAAGAAGACCAGGATCGAACTGGCACAGATGGGCAACGATGCCGGCATCGTAGGCGCTGCCATGATGGGCAAGTCCTGCGCTGACCACGGCAAGAACGGTAAGTAAGCCGTCTTTTGGGATGCCGCGTCTCGCACTGATAACAGAATTCGACGGGACTTTGTTCGCGGGGTTCCAGTCGCAGAAGAACGGCAGGGCCGTTCAGGATGTGCTCGAGACGGCACTGGCAACATTATTCAAAGAAGACATCAGACTGACGGGATGTTCCAGGACTGACGCTGGTGTGCACGCAAGGTGCCACTTAAGTCATGCGGATGTCCCGTTTGTCATTCCCGAAGATAAGTTTCCCCTTGCAATGAACGCCATCCTTCCCGATGACGTGGCAGTTAAGAGAGCCTTCTATGTAAGAGATGATTTCTCGGCAAGATTCGATATCAATGGCAAGCGTTATGTGTACCGCATCTACAGTGCGCACAATCCGTCGCCGCTTCATGCGAGGTATTCGTATTTCTGTCCCAATGAACTCGATATGGAAGCCATGAAGACGGCTGCTTCGTTCTTTGCCGGAGAGCACGATTTTGAAGCTTTCTGCGCGGTCGGAGGCAGCCAGAAGACATATGTCAGGCGCCTGACCGGTGTTGAAGTAAGGCAGAGCGCCGGATGCAAAGAGATGATCGAGATCGAAGTAAAAGGCGAAGCATTCCTGTACAACATGGTCAGGATAATCGCAGGAACGATACTCGAAGCCGGCATGGGCAGGATACCGGCAGATTCAGTCGGTGAGATAATCGAATCCCGCGAGAGGAAGAGAGCCGGAAGAACGCTGCCCGCATGCGGCCTGACGTTGGAAGAGGTCCTTTTCGACGAGGCGGATGCACGCCTCCGATAATCCCCAAAAACATTAAATATTATTGTATAATTGTCTGCAGGGGGTTGGAATCCCCGAGTATTGGAATGGGAGGATAGGAAAATGGATTACATGTGGCTTGTTTGGCTCGTCATTGCTATCGCAGCATTTGTACTCGAAGCCGTAACAACAGCTCTTGTCAGCGTATGGGTCTGTGCAGGCGCGCTGGTAGCCATGATACTTGCCCTTTGCGGTGCGGATATCGTGGTTCAGATCATAGCCATGGCTGTGGTCACCGTGCTTACCTTCGTGATCTGCATGATCTGGATCAAACCGAAGCTCGACAAGAAAAAGAAGGGATTTGCCCAGCCGACAAATGCCGACAGATGTATCGGATCGGAGGGTGTCGTAATAAAGGACATCGATCCGGTTGACGGCAAGGGACAGATCAAGGTCGACGGTCAGATCTGGAGCGCAAAGTCTCCGGTCGCGATCACCGAAGGAACAAGGATAAAGGTCACGGCTCTTGAAGGCGTTAAGGCCGTCGTAGAGCCCGTACAAGAAACAAACAGGGAGGAATAAGAAATGTTATTCAATCTTTCATCATCTGCTGATGGCGCAGTAACGGTAGTCGTCATCATTACTGTAATCATCATTGCCGCAATTCTCGGTCTGATCATCTCATGCATCAAGATCGTACCGCAGGCAACAACGTTCATCATCGAGCGTCTCGGAACCTATAAGACAACATGGGACACCGGTCTTCACATCAAGGTCCCTTTCATCGATAAGGTAGCCAAGAAGATCTCGCTCAAGGAGAAGGTCGCAGACTTCGCTCCCCAGGCAGTTATCACAAAGGATAACGTTACGATGCAAATCGATACGGTCGTCTTCTATCAGATCATCGACCCTAAGCTCTACACATACGGTATCGAGCGCCCGATCATCGCTATCGAGAACCTGTCAGCTACAACGCTCCGTAACATCATCGGTGACCTCGAGCTTGACCAGACACTCACATCCCGTGACATCATCAACACAAGGATGAGAGAGATCCTGGACGAAGCAACAGACCCTTGGGGCATCAAGGTAAACCGCGTTGAGCTCAAGAACATCATCCCGCCTAAGGAGATCCAGCAGGCGATGGAGAAGCAGATGAAGGCTGAGCGTGAGAAGAGAGAGAAGATCCTCATCGCTGAAGGTGAGAAGGAATCCGCGATCCGCGTGGCAGAAGGTGAGAAGGAAGCGGCTATCCTCAGAGCTGAGGCTAAGAAGGAAGCTCAGATCCGTGAGGCTGAAGGTCAGGCTCAGGCTATCCTCGAGATCCAGGAGGCAACCGCTAAGGGTCTCCAGATGATCAAGGATGTCGGCGCTGACGACGGACTCATCGCCATCAAGGGCCTCGAGGCTCTCGAGAAGGTCGGCCAGGGTTCTTCCACAAAGATCATCATCCCTTCAGATCTGCAGGGCATCGCAGGTCTTGCGACAACCATCAAGGAAGTTGCTAAGTCATAAGTAAAATGCATTAAGGAAGGAAGCAGTACAAATGGCAAATCCGATAGTAACCATCACAATGAAGGACGGTGCCGTCATGAAGGCGGAGCTCTATCCCGAGATAGCTCCTGAGACAGTAAAGAATTTCATTGACCTTGCAGGAAAGGGCTTCTACAACGGCCTGATCTTCCACAGAGTCATTCCGGGATTCATGATCCAGGGCGGAGATCCGCAGGGCACCGGTATGGGCGGCCCGGGTTATTCGATCAAGGGCGAGTTCACGGCTAACGGTTTCCAGAACGATCTCAAGCACACAAGAGGCGTCTTGTCGATGGCCCGCGCCATGGATCCTGATTCCGCAGGTTCACAGTTCTTCATCATGCATGAGGATTCACCGCACCTTGATGGTCAGTATGCTGCTTTCGGCAAGCTTATCGAGGGTATCGAAGAAGTCGACAAGATCTGCAGAGTTAAGACGGACTATCACGACAGACCGCTCGAACCCCAGCAGATCGACTTTATGACTGTACAGCTCTGAGACCGGCACTAGAGGCTCCTTGAGATGGCAGACGTTCTCTCGGTATACATATGGCCTTTAATAGCCGCCGTTTTGTCTTACATACTTTGTTTGTATGTGATCGCAAAGCGGCGGCTTGATTTTGACTTCGATAAGAAGTTCGGGAAAACTGTCTATGCGCATCTTAAGGGTAAGAGAAAAAAGAAGGACAAGACCTTCATCCTTATCCTGATCGCCGTAACGTTGCTGTGCCAGGAACTCCTGATACTGATCATCGATACCGTTGTAAGGAGTCTGGCGAACACTTATCTGATATCCGGAGTACCGGTCAGCCCCGTGCTCTATGCGATATTTGCCTTTGTATTTGATGCCTGTTTGGTGTATCTGCTCATCGGGAAGAACGGCAAAGCAAAAAAGGCCTGCAGTAAGCTGATAGTCCTGGCGCCTGTTTTCCTGATCATCGAGACGATACTGTTCAATCTCGGAAGCTTTGCGGCCGTTCAGCAGCATCAGACCGTGGACCTGTCAGCGGCATATTATGAGACGGGCGAATTCCTTACGATTCCCGCATACGCTTACAACGGCATAGTCCTTGACGGAGATGCCATGCTGGTATTCGATGATCTTCCCGATTACACCAGAGTGGTGGATATCAGTTTCTCAAGAAGAAAGGTTATGAATCCTCTCGGGTTCTACCTTCAGATCGCCATGAAGGACAACAACACCGGCGCTTCCTACGGGATAGCGGATGTCAAGGCTGTCTCAGGCTACTGCGATGCAAAACTGTTCATAAGACCTCACGAGGAACTGCATTCGACGGAACTTTACGTGTACGGCATTACTGATCCCGTGACGATTACTTCCATCACGGCATTCAATACAAATCCGTATCATGCGGACAGCCTCAGATATGCCGTAGGGCTCATCATAGCAGCGGCGTTCATCTTTGCGTTCGAATTCAAGCTCGGCAGTATCTACTTTGATAAAAAGAAGCAGTCTCATGTGACGGCTCTTATGTTGGTCGCCGTCTTTACGCTGGTATCGACGTTCCTGGTCTACAAGACGGATGAATTCGAACTTATAGATTATCCTTTTATGGACAACTGTTTGGTGGATGACATATATGCCCTTAAGTTCGATGCGATGAAGAAGGACCTGCCGTACCTCGATCTTCCGCCCGAAACGGACCTCGAAGGCATAGACAACATCTATGACTATACGGAAAGAACCGCTGCAGATGCTTACTACAGATGGGACTTTGCATACCGTGACGGTCACTACTACTGTTATTTCGGTGCGACCCCGGTACTGCTGTTCTACTATCCGATCGAGATGGTAACGGGAAAAGTCCCGTCATATAATCTCGCCCTCGCGATGTCGGGCACACTTGCCGCAGCGGGCGTGGTAATGGCATATATTGCCATCTCGCAAAGGTATATCCAGCGCAAAAAGCTCCTGCCTTATCTGCTGTCGGTTCCCGTGGTTTGCGTGGCAAGCATGCTCTTCTACAACCTCATTTATCCGATGAAATACTATCTGCCTGCGCTCTGCGCCCTGGCAGGTCTAGGCTTTGCGATATTTTTCGGGCTTTCCGCGGTATCGGAGAAGAGTAAAAAGAAGGCGTTGGCATTCTATGCGGTATCAGGCATATCGCTTGCATTTTGCGCAGGGGCGAGACCCGTCACCGCAATGGGTGCAGCTGTCCTGCTCCCGGCTTTCATCGGGGTCCTTGCGGATAAGAAACAGCCTTCCAGAGAAAAAATCATCAAGGCAGCTCTCTTTACGGCACCTGTCATTATCGGCATCATAAGGATACTGTCGTATAACAATTTCAGATTCGGATCACCGTTCGATTTCGGCGAGAATTATCAGCTGACGATAAGCAACATCAATTCTCTGCATATCGATATCACGCTGCTTCCGGTCTCGATATTCTACTTTTTCTTCCAGCCCTATTCATTGTCCACGACATTCCCATTCTTCAGGATGATAGGGTATCCGCTGAACAATTATGAGATCTCCAGGAACATCGAACTCAATGTCGGAGTAATGAACATTCCGCTGTTCCTTGCAGGACTCCTTCTGGTTTGGGGAACGATGAGCCGCTTCAGGAAAGGGCTCTCCGGAAAGAGGATAGAATACAATGCTTATGTCATTACAACGGTCGTCATATCCGTGGTAATCGCATGGTTCGATTTCTGCCGCGGCGGCACAGCGGTAAGGTATGCTGCCGATTTCGCGGGAATACTTGCGATGATGTGTGCAGTCGCTCTTATGAGAAGACTGATGGTACCTTCAGGAAGGAAAGCGCTTTACGGGGTCATCATGGCGGCCATGATAATAACGCCCGTACTGATGCTCCTGTCATACGTGCCTGTCTATAACAGCAACCTTCAGTACATCTATCCCGAACTCTGCGAGAAGCTGGAAGATTTCTTATTGTTCTGGAGATAAAGGCTCGCTGTCGCTTTCTTCTGCCGGGATGTAGATGGGCCTGCCCTTTGTCTCGACATAGATCCTTCCGATGTATTCACCGATCAGGCCGAGCGCCATAAGAACAAGACCGCCGATAAAGAGAATGAAGCAGAGCAGTGACGGATAGCCCGGTACGTCGTTGTAGATCTGAAGTACGATAGCTCTGATGAAGTAATAAACGAGATAGATGAATCCCGCAGCGGCACAGGTAAAGCCTGCATAAGTCGCAAGTCTCAAAGGTGCGATGGTAAAAGCCACGATGCCGTCCACAGCATAGCGGAAGAGCTTCCAGAAGCTCCACTTTGTCTCGCCGGCTACCCTGGGCGTGTTAACGTGCTCGACCCACTTTGTCCTGAATCCTACCCACGCGAAGATACCCTTCGAGAAACGCTGGCGCTCGGTAACCTTCAAGATGGCATCGACCACCTTGCGCTTCATAAGCCTGAAATCCCTTGCTCCGTCTGCAATCTCGACATCGCACATCTTGTTGATGATGCGGTAGAAGCAACGTGCGAAAAAACTCCTTATCTTGGGCTCGCCTTCGCGTGTCACGCGCCTTGCGGCAACGATGTCACACACATCGTCATCCAGGTCCTTGATCATCTGCGGCAGAAGGGAGGGCGGATCCTGCATGTCGGCATCCATTATCGCGACGTAATCACCCTTGGCTTTCTCAAGGCCCGCATACATCGCAGCCTCTTTGCCGAAATTCCTGGAGAACATGATATATCTGACGCACGGATCGGAAGCTGCCAGGTCTTTGATCACTTCAGCAGTCTTGTCCGTGCTTCCGTCGTTGACAAAAATGAATTCGAAAGCTTTGGATGCTTCGGATTCTGAGTCGCGTATCTCACAAAGAGCACTGTAAAGATGGGGAAGAGACTCTTCCTCGTTGTAACACGGTACTATAAGGCTTATCAGCATCTGGGGGCAACCTCCCGCTTCCTGTCGTTAATTGAAACGTCCTATCAAAATGTATTATAATCAAAAAGTTGTTTTTATGGTACGCACTTTATGAAAGGCTTATGGTCATTCTATGAAAGAATTGTCTGCACTTGATACGGGAAAAAAGCCGGCTTTGAAGAAAAGGTCAGGTGCTTCCGGATTTGACAAGAGACCGCTGATTGCATTTCTCGCAGCACTTGCAATGTATGTGTTCCTTGCGATCGTTTGCAGAAAGTATCCGTTTGGCCCGTATTCAGTGCTCATCAGTGACCTTGAGGCTCAGTATGCGCCGTTCCTGGCGCTTTACAGAGGAAAGATCCTGTCTTTGTCCGGCAATGAAGGCAGCCTGATCTCCAGCCTTTCGTATTCGTTTTCCATGGGCCTGGGAAAGAATTTCCTGGGAAGCTTCGGATATTACCTTGCAAGCCCTCTGAATCTGATCTATCTGCTGATCGATGTCACTCAGATCGATCTGGTCGTATTGATACTCATCGTGGCAAAGCTCAGCCTGTCAGCAGGCACCATGTGCCTTTTCCTGTGTTCCAGGACAACGGACAAACAGAGCAGTTTCCCCATACTTCTGTCTTTGTTCTACGCGTTCTCGCTTTATGCGGAGGTTTTCGCGTTCCATATCATGTGGCTAGACGGATACCTGCTCCTGCCGCTTTTGCTCTACTTCATCGAGAAGTACATCAAGGACAACAAGACCGTCGGAATAGTAGTCACGCTGCTGCTCCTATTTGCGACGAACTATTACATCGCATACATGGCGGGAATATTCAGTTTCTTCTATCTGTGTGTCAGACTTTATGTGCTGGGAGAAAGCCGCGGCGCTGCAATAAAGAAAGTCCTGAGATTCGTATTGGGCGCGGTGATCTGCGGCCTTGTACTGGCTGTACTGATCCTACCCATCGGTCTTGATACCTTGACCAACAGCGAGAAGACGGTTGTTACCGACCGCACTTCATTCATCCTCTATGACCCGATAGATCTGATGTCCATGATGCTCCTGGGCAACAGGGGGGATTTCGCGGATATAGTACCGTCCAATCTGCCCTTCCTGTTCATGGGCATCCTGGTTACCGTTCTGGTCATCATTTATTTGGTTTCCAAGGTGTATTCGGGCAAGGAGAAGAAAGTCCATATCGTTGCGCTTGTTGCGGTGTGGATGTCCACTGCCGTCTACTGGGTGGACAAGATGTGGCAGGTGTTCGATGATCCGAACTGGTTCTGGCACAGACATGCTTTCGTTTTCCTCCCGGTCTTCCTGGTGATCGCCCTCAAGGCTCTCGAGAAGATCAGGAAGGTACCGCCCAAGGATATCCTCATCACTCTTGGCATCATAATGACCATGATAGTGATAATCCATACCACCAGAAGATATATCTGGGATGATAAGACGCTTATCTACAATGCTGTCCTGGCTCTCGCATATTGCGGTCTTCTGTATCTGTACAGCATTGAGAAGTTCCCCAAGCAGATCGAAAATCTTAATCAGCTGATCACGCCGGTGCTTATCTCCATCTGCGTCTTCGAACTCGCTTTTGCAGGCCCCACAAACACTTCGGCACTTGAGACTTTGACAAGCTTTACGGGCGATTCGAATGAACTCGCATTGTCGATAAAGGAATTGAATGAACTCGGTGACAAGTCGGATGAGATCGGCAATACGACCGGAGCCATGCGCGTGAGCCTTGAGAAGACACCTGATTACTCTAGCACTTACTATGCATATTCCGGCGAAGCAATGTTCGGAGATTTCTACGGGGTCGCATTGTTCAACTCGAATTCGAACAAACAGCTTCACCGTTTTCTCAAGCAGTTCGGATATGCGGTCAACTACAATTACTTTGCCGAAAGCTATACATACACGGCTCCTTCTACCGATGCATTCCTCTCGGTAGGATCCGTCGCCACCATGCGTCCTGTCTCTTTCTATACCGAGACAGATCAGGAGAGCATTACAGGTGTCATGACGTTCTATAAGAACGACAATGTGTTCCCGGTCGCATTCGCTGTTGCAGACAGCGCAATGGATTACGATTTCTATCAGCTCGAGCAGGCATATGAAGAGAAAGACTACTTTGCTTTCCAGAACGACTGGTACCGTTCGATGTTCCCCGAGCAGTTTGGCGAAGACTTCTTCGTAACGATAGACGACAGCGTCGTAGGTGCTCCGGAGGTTATCAACGGCAGCATATACAATTACGGCGACTACACCAACGGCATGAAACAGCAGTACAAACTTGATGCAGAAGCAGGCGATGCCTCGAGCGCTGCCAATGCCGTAAACAGCAGTCTTGCTGGCGAAGACGTCATCTTCGATGATCTCGGTCAGGAAAACAGCATCGTGGAGAAGATCGAAGGAAACCTTACCACGATATACCGCATGAACAAAGAGATACCGATCTGCATTAACTATGAATTCGTTGTGCCCACCGCAGACGAGCTTTATATGAACCTGTCGACCTACCGTATCGTCGATGCCACAAAGGTCTATGTCAACGGTCTTGAGGTTGCAGGATGCGGCAGCGACACATATTATTCCCAGATCTTCAGGCTCGGCTGTTTTGAACCGGGTGAAAAGGTGAGCATCTCCATCCAGTCCGACTGCGATTCCTGGACTTGCCTTGATGTTAATTTCGGTTATTTTGATTACGCGGCATTCGACAGCCAGTTCGATAAGATAGATACGGGAAGGATCATTGCCGACAAGATAATCGACGGCGAAGTTCAGTTGTCGCTTTCCGGCATCAAGTCTGACGAGACTGTCATTACCACGATACCGTACGAGGACGGCTGGACGCTGTACATCGACGGGGAAGAGGCGCAGATAACTGCTTACCAGGGTGCGTTCATCGCATTCAAGTGTCCTGAAGGATCCCATAAGGCGGAACTTAAGTTCATTGCCCCGGGCCTTAAGGCAGGCGCGGCCGTCTCATGCATCGGAATCGCAGCTCTTGCGGTATATATTGTCTTTGACGTAAAGCAAAGGAAAATGGCGAATAAAGAAGTTAAATCGGAGGAGAAAACATGAACTACAAAGACGAATACAAGTTTTGGTCAGAGGACCCGTTCTTTGACGAGGCAACCAGGAGCGAACTGGCTGCGCTGACAGACGAGAAGGAGATAGAGGACCGCTTCTACAAGAATCTCGAATTCGGCACGGCAGGCTTCAGAGGCGTGCTCGGCGCAGGCACCAACAGGATGAACGTATACACTGTCTGGAAGGCTTCGACGGGCCTGGCACAGTACATCCTTTCCTGCGGCAGCGAGGCTGTATCAAAGGGCGTAGTCATCTCTTATGACTCGAGACATTTCTCACCTGAGTTCGCGGTGATCACGGCAGAGACACTTGCGGCTTACGGCATCAAGTCATTCCTGTCAGACGAACTCAGACCGGTTCCGATGCTCTCGTTCTCGGTCAGATACTTCAAGGCATTTGCGGGCGTCATGATAACGGCATCCCACAACCCCTCGAAATACAACGGCTACAAGGTCTACGGCGAGGACGGCGGACAGGTTCCCCCGGAAGCTGCAGACATCATCCTCAAGTCAATCGAGGCCATCACGGACCTTACGGCAATGAAGAAGATGCCCCTTGAAGAAGCAAAGGCGGCAGGTCTTGTTACCATGTTCGGCGCTGAGGCTGACGAAGCGTACACCACCATGCTGACGGAACTCGTTGTAGATCAGGAGGCCATTAACAGACAGGCTGACATGAGCATCGTCTATACTCCTCTTCACGGATCGGGCAACAAGCCTGTCAGAAGGATCCTCGAAAGAGTCGGATTCAAGAACATCCACATCGTAACCGAGCAGGAACTTCCCGACGGTGCTTTCCCCACGGTAAAGCTTCCCAACCCCGAAGATCCTCAGGCGCTCTCGATGGCTATCGAACTTGCAAAGAAGACTGACGCTTCTCTCGTCTTCGGTACGGACCCCGATTCCGACAGGATCGGCGCTGCCGCTAAGGTCGTAGAGAACGGCGAGGTCAAATACAGATGCTTCACGGGCAACCAGATGGGCCTCATGCTCCTCGACTATATCCTTGATGCAAAGCAGAAGGCAGGCAAGCTTCCCGATAAGTCTTTTGCTGTAACGACCATCGTATCTACCAAGCTTGCAAAGCCGGTATGCGATTACTACGGCGTAGAGCTCATGGAAGTCCTCACAGGATTCAAGTTCATCGGCGAGAAGATCAAGCTCTTCGACGAGTTCGGCGACATGCATTACCAGTTCGGCTTTGAGGAGAGTTACGGTTACCTCTCCGGAAGAGACGTAAGGGATAAGGATGCTGTCGTTGCGGCTATGCTCATCTGCAACATGGCGGCTGCTTCCTTTGAAGCGGGAGAGACTCTTGCAGACAGATTGGACCATGTCTACGCGAAATACGGTTTCGGCCTTGAAGAGACTGTAAGCCTTACGCTTGAAGGCAAGGAAGGCATCGAGAAGATCAAGCATTCGATGGATGAGTTAAGATCGGAGCTTGAAGCATGCGGTGATGCTGCAAAGGCAGGTGAACTTCTCGGAGGCCCTACGGTCATTGCCGTACGCGATTATGCAACATCCAAGAGATACGATTTCACTGACGGCGGCGTAAATGTCTCCGATATCGATCTTCCCAAGTCCAACGTCCTTATGTACGAGCTTGGCGGAGACAAGGGCATCGACTGGGCTTGCGCAAGGCCTTCGGGAACCGAGCCGAAGCTCAAGATATACTTCGGATGCTATGATTCCGACAAGGATGAGGCTGCAGCAAGACTTGCTTCGGTCAAGAAGTCAGTAACGGAATTCATCGAGGCAAAGCTTAAGTAAAGCTCTTAACCTTCGGGATAACAAAATCAAATACAGCGCGGGCGAACCCGTCTTCCTCACAAGTGGAGGTGACGAAAGCGGCCGCGCTTATTACTTTTGCGTCGGAATCAGCCATGGCGATGCCGCATGCGGCAGACTCCAGAAGCGTTATGTCATTCTCGGAATCTCCCGATGCGAATGTGTTCTTCCGCGGTATGCCGAGATAATCTGCCAGTTCCAGCATAGCATCTCCCTTGGAGACGTCTGCCGTCATGACATCGTAGAACTCCGGGGCGGAAGACACGACCGTGAGGTTACCGTCAGCCTTGAGTTCTTCCACGAAATCTTCGGGCGGGCCTATAAGCAGGAACTTGTTGAAAGACGGTATGACGTCTTTTGCAAGATCGTTTCCGTCAAAACCCTTAAGCGGTATCTTGTTTTCCTCCGTCATCGCGGCGTTATAGTCTTCGCAGAAGGCGCGCCTTGTCGAATAAGGCGAGAAATAGATGCCGGAGACGGAATAGATGGTGGCATCAATCTTCCTTTCGAGCATCGATGTCATGAGAGATCGGAATTTCTCTTCGGTGAAATCCTTTGACATAAGGTCACGCTTTGTTACGGGATCGTAGAGTGCCCCGCCGTTGCCCGTGATGATGGGGATGTCTATTTCGAGGTCTTGTGCGTACTTTCCCACAAGATAGGAGGATCTGCCCGTGGCGAGCGTGAAGGCCACGCCGTTAGCACGCAATGCCTTTACGGCACGCACGTTCTCGGGCGAGACGTCCTGTCCCGGCATGAGCAGGGTGTAATCCATATCTGTTGCAAGAAGACTGTTGTATTTCATGAGCAATGCATCTATACTTTTTGGGTTGACTTAACGGAACCAATTTTACAATAAACGCGATTCAAAAAGGCATTAAATTTGTTATTTTGTGTTTGAGATTTGATTGAAGTTTTGACATGTCTTGTTTATATTATTAAAAGCAAGAACGAGGGGTAATATTGATGAAGAAGACCAACGGGAATTCCAAGAATACCGGGAGGGTACCGGCAGTAAGACCGGGTACCACCGTTTCGTCTGCGCGCATCAACAGTTCCGATGTCGCAGAGTTTGATTATTCCGCTTTAGGCGGAGGCAAAAAGGCGAAGTCAGGCAATAAGAGCGCGGCTCCAAAGAAGGCTGCAAGCTCATCAGCAAAGAAGCCTGCTTCCAAATCCAAATCCAAGAAAAATTCAGCAGACAAGGGCAAGAAGATCGCTGCAATCGCAGCCGCAATTGTTTGTGTGCTGGTAGTTGTCGGCGGAGCGCTCTACCTCATGGGTTATGCAAAGCCGGTTATTGATTTCTTCAAGCCGAAGATAGAAGTAACTCTCGCTGACGGCACCGTTGAGGTGATGACAGTCGACGATGCCAAGGCAGAACTTGCCACGGATACTTTCTATCAGGGCATCATAATCGACGGCGTTGACGTCGGAGGCATGACAAAGGACCAGGCTACCCAGGCAGTTGCTGCAGTTCAGCCTGAAGCTCCCGTATCACTCGATATCTCACTTGCACTCGAAGGCAAGTCTTATCCGCTCGACCTCTCATCGCTCCCTCTCGAGTCCAACATGACCCAGGTCATCGATGAAGCGTTCAATTACGGCAAGATCGGACCTGATGCAAGCGACGAGGCAGTCAAGATCAACTACAACATGTACCAGCAGCTTAAGGTACAGCCTGTTGAATACACTACGGCATATACGGTAAACACGGACGGCCTTTACTCCATCGTATCCGGCGTTGTCGATCCGCTGAACCAGAGCGTCAGCGATGCATATATCAGTTCTTTCGATGTTGAGTCCAAGGGCTTTGACATCATTCCTGACCAGGAGGGCATTGCAGTAGACGCACAGGCTACATCAGATGCAGTCAAGGCTCTCATCGATTCCAGGACTTATTCCGGAACGGTGGATATCATTGCAACCATAACGGATCCTTCTCTTACGGTCGCTCAGATCAACGAGAACTTCGGTCTGGTATCCTCTTTCAGCACAGAGACCACCAACAACTCCAACAGAAACAGTAATATCGCTCTTGCCTGCGAGAAGATCAACGGCACGAAGCTCGAACCCGGTGAGGAGTTCTCCTTCAACGGTGTCGTAGGACAGAGGACCACGGCTAACGGCTTCAAGGAAGCTACGGTCATCCAGGGCGGTCAGTACGAGCAGGGCTTAGGCGGCGGTATCTGCCAGGTAAGTTCGACTCTTTACAATGCCGTTGTCATGGCAAACCTCGAGGTTACGGAGCGTAACGCTCACGCATGGCCTTCAAGCTATGTACCCGAAGGTCTTGATGCCACGGTAGATTACGGTGTTCTTGACTTCAAGTTCAAGAACAACACAGACTATCAGATCTTTGTCCTCGCTTGGTGGGATCCGGCTGATTCCACATGCCACTGCGAGATCTACGGCAAGAAGCTTCCTGACGGACAGTACATCAAGTTCATCAGCGAGGTATCCAAGGGTGCTACCCCGACTACGGTCGAGTATGTTGCCAATGCCGAGATGGCTGTAGGAACGACCAACACAGTCCGTTCCGCCCACAACAGCGTTACAGCCAAGGCTTACCAGGTCTGGTATGACAAGGATGGCAACGAGATCCAGAGCATCGAATACAACACGACATACTACAAGTCATATAACAAAAAGGTGGAAGTCGGTGTTCTTAATCCCGACGGAACCATTGCCCAGCTGGACTGTACCACCGGAGCGATAATCGGACCTCCGCCGGAAGAGACGGCTCCTCCGCCGGCAGAGACACCTCCGCCGGAGAATACAGATGCACCTCCGCCGACAGATACGGAAGCACCAACAGCTTCGGAAACTGCATCTTCGGAAAACACCGATGCACCAACCACATAAAGTGTTCCAAAAACGAAACCAAATGCCCGACAGTTTGCCGGGCATTTATTTTTTTAAAAATAATTCTCTAAACTAACTCTTTTTTGCCCCCAATTTGCCGTCTGAGGGTATATAATATTTAAGTTTTATTACGCGGATTATTATGTCCGTAAAAAATTCACTTAAGGAGACCAGGTTTATGGCAGAACTCACAAAGAAAACCATGGACGGTAACGAGGCAGCGGCTTACACTTCGTATGCTTTTACGGAAAATGCAGCTATCTACCCCATCACACCGTCATCCCCCATGGCTGACCACACAGACCAGTGGGCACAGCAGGGCAGAAAGAACATTTTCGGACAGACAGTCAACATCGTTGAGATGGAATCCGAGGGCGGCGCTTCAGGTGCGGTTCACGGCTCACTCGCAACAGGTGCTTTGACAACAACTTATACAGCTTCTCAGGGTCTCCTTCTGATGATTCCTAACATGTATAAGATCGCAGGCGAGCTCCTTCCTTGCGTATTCCACGTATCTGCAAGAGCTCTCGCTGCACACGCACTCAACATCTTCGGTGATCACGCAGACGTTTATGCTTGTCGCCAGACAGGTTTCGCAATGCTCTGCGCTAACTCCGTTCAGGAAGTAGCAGACCTCGCAGCAGTTGCACATCTCTCTTCCATCAAGACAAGAGTTCCTTTCCTCCACTTCTTCGACGGTTTCCGTACATCACACGAGATCCAGAAGATCGAGGTTATCGACTACGAGACACTTGGTTCGCTCGTTGATTACGATGCAGTCAAGGCTTTCCGTCAGAGAGCTCTTTCTCCTAACCACCCGACACTCCGTGGTACAGCTCAGAACCCTGATATCTACTTCCAGGGCAGAGAAGCTTCCAACCCGTTCTATCTCGCAGTACCTGATCAGGTTCAGTACTACATGGACAAGATCAACGAGATCCGCGGCACAGACTACAAGCTCTTCAACTACTATGGTGCAGCAGATGCAGACCGCGTTATCATCGCTATGGGTTCTGTCTGCGAGACAGCTGAAGAGGTTATCGACTTCCTCAACGCTCACGGCGAGAAGGTTGGTATGGTAAAGGTTCACCTCTATCGTCCGTTCTCTGCAGAGAAGCTCCTCGAGGCTATCCCTGCTTCTGCTAAGGCTATCGCAGTCCTCGACAGAACAAAGGAGCCCGGTTCTTATGCAGAGCCTCTCTACCTCGACGTTGCTGCAGCTTATGTCGGCAAGAACGCACCTAAGCTCATCGGCGGCCGTTATGGTATGGGTTCTAAGGATACAACACCCGAGTGCGTACTCGCAGTATTCAAGGAACTCAAGAAGGACGCTCCCAAGGAGAGATTCACCATCGGTATCGAGGATGACGTTACATTCCTCTCACTCGACTGCTCTGAGTCTATCGAAGTTGCAGGCGAGGGTACTGTTCAGGCAAGATTCTGGGGTCTCGGTGCAGACGGTACAGTCGGCGCTAACAAGAACTCCATCAAGATCATCGGTGACCACACAGAGAAATACGCTCAGGCTTACTTCTCATATGACTCCAAGAAGTCCGGTGGTATCACGATCTCTGACCTCAGATTCGGTGACACACCTATCCGTTCCACATACCTCATCAACAAGGCTGACTTCGTTGCATGCCACAACCAGTCTTATGTTTATGAGTACGATATGCTCTCAACACTGAAGCCGGGCGGAACATTCCTCCTCAACACTCAGTGGACAAGAGAAGAGCTCGAGGAGAACCTCCCCGGCTCCATGAAGAGATACATCGCAAACAACAACATCAAGTTCTTCACACTCGACGCTGTTGC
>JAILMZ010000058.1 GCA_024692105.1 Saccharofermentans sp. | reverse complement strand
TCATCAAGGAAGGTAAGACCGGAGCTAAGAAGTAAGGTAAGGGGGTAAATCAACATGATTGGTAAGATTGATAAGAATAAGATCCGCAAGAGAAAGCATGTTCGTGTCAGAAAGAAGATTTCCGGCACTGCAGATTGCCCTCGCCTTTGCGTATACAGAAGCAATAGCCACATCTATGCTCAGATTATAGATGACGAGGCAGGAACGACACTTGTCAGCGCTTCTTCTCTTGATAAGGACATCAAGGGTGAGATCAGCAACGGCAGCAACATCGAGGCTGCTTCTGCAGTAGGTAAGCTCGTAGCTGAGCGTGCTGCTGCAAAGGAGATCAAGGATGTTGTTTTCGACAGAGGCGGATACCTCTATCACGGACGTGTCCAGGCACTCGCAGAGGCGGCAAGAGAAGCCGGCCTGAATTTCTAAGCAGGAGGAGAATATAATGGCTTTTGATAAGAACAAGTCAAGAGACGAGAAGAAAGAGTTCGAGGAAAGCGTAATCCATATCAGCCGTGTCTCCAAGACTGTTAAGGGCGGTAAGAATATGCGTTTCTCTGCTCTCGTCGTTATCGGCGACCGTAAGGGCCGCGTAGGTAAGGGTATCGGTAAGAGCACCGAGGTACCTGATGCCATCAGAAAGGGCATCGAAGAAGCTAAGAAGAACATCATCAACGTTTCTATCGTTAACGGAACTATCCCTCACGAGACACTCGGTGAGTTCTCCGCTTCCCAGATCGTTATGAAGCCGGCTGCTTCCGGTACCGGTGTCATCGCAGGCGGTCCTGTTCGTACTGTTTGCGAGCTCGCAGGAATCACGGATATTCGTACAAAGTCCATCGGATCCAACAACCCTAACAACATGGTTAACGCTACTCTCGAGGGTCTGAAGGGTCTTAAGTCTGTCGAGGAAGTTGCAAGACTTCGCGGCAAGGACATCAAAGATATCAAGTAAGGAGGCACTCTTAGATGGCTAATTTGAAGATTACGCTCGTAAAGAGCATCAACAAGGCAAGAACTAAGGAGAAGGCCACCGTTGCAGCATTGGGCCTCAAGAAGCTCGGTCAGTCCGTTGAGAAGGCTGACAACGAGGCAATCCGCGGAATGGTTAACACCGCTTCGCACTATGTAAGCTGCGAAGAGATTTAAGGAGGTTTAAGCTATATGAAGCTCAATGATATGACTTCTGCCGGTAACGAGATCGCTTACCGTAAGGGAAGAGGACCGGGATCCGGCAATGGAAAGACCTCCGGTCGCGGACACAAGGGCCAGAAGGCCAGATCCGGCGGCGGAGTAAGACCCGGTTTCGAAGGAGGTCAGATGCCTCTTTACAGACGTCTCCCTAAGAGAGGCTTCAACAACAAGCGTTTCGCGCCTGCTTACATCACCATTAACGTTTCCGATCTGGAGAAGTTCGATAATGGTGCTGAAGTAAATGCCCAGACGATCGCAGAGATGGGTATCATCTCCGTTCCGAAGGTAAACGACGGAATCAAGATCCTCGGCAACGGCGAACTTTCAAAGAAGCTCGATGTAAAGGCAGCTAAGTTCACTGCTTCTGCAAAAGAGAAGATTGAAAAGGCCGGAGGCACGGCAACGGAGGTATAAGAGGCATGAACGGTATTTTCGATACAGCAGTAAACGCTTTACGTGTAGAGTCTATACGTAAGAGACTGCTCTATACCTTCATGATTCTGGGAATCTTCATGCTGGGCGGACTTGTTCCGGTTCCGGGACTCGACGGGGAGACATTTACCACTCTCGTCCGTCAGTGGGGTCAGCTCGGCTCGATCATGGATATCATCTCAGGCGGCGGACTCTTCCACGCTTCGATCCTGTCCATGGGTGTCTCGCCTTACATTAACGCATCGATCATCATTCAGCTGCTTCAGGTCGTAATCCCTGCTCTCGAGGACATGTCCAAAGAGGGTGAGTCAGGCCGTAAGAAGCTGAATAAGATAACACGTTACTCGGCTATCGGACTCGCTTTGGTACAGGCCAGCCTGTTCTGCTATTCGACTCGTTCGGCAATGCTCCCGAGCCTTCCTGTATGGCTCAATGCGGCTCTTGTTATCCTGTCATTTACTGCAGGTGCTGCAATGGTCGTATTCCTCGGTGAGAAGATCAACGATAAGGGCATCGGTAACGGTGTATCCCTCATCATCTTCGCCGGTATTGTCACACGTCTTCCGCAGATGGCACAGACTCTGTACATCAAGTGCGTTGAGATAAGCGGTAAGGTACCGAATCCCGTACTCGGCTTTATAGTGGGAATTCTGGTATTCTTCGCTATCGCTGCGGTATCGGTCGGTATCATCGTATTCGTTATCTTTGTCCAGAACGCAGAGAGAAGGATTCCCGTCCAGTATTCAAAGAAGGTAATCGGAAGAATGCAGCGCGGCGGCAACAGGGACTATATCCCTCTCAAGGTCAACATGTCCGGCGTTATGCCTGTCATCTTTGCCATGTCGCTCCTGTCAGTACCTCAGATTGTTACCACGCTCTTCCTCAGCACGAGCCAGAACCCTGTAGTTGTTTGGTTCCGCGGTTTCACTGGAAGCGTTTGGTACTACATCGTGTACTTCTTCCTCATCATCGGATTTACATTCTTCTATTCGACCATCCAGTTCCATCCGGTTGAGATCGCAAACAACATCAACCAGAACGGCGGTATGATCAGCGGAATCAGATCCGGTAAGCCGACAACGGAGTTCATCAAGTCTATTGCCGGCAGACTCAATTGGATCGAGGCAGTATTCCTCATCCTCGTATGTATCGTTCCTACGGTTATCGGTATCCTTACGGGATTTGAGAATGTCTGGTTCGCAGGTACTTCGGTACTGATCCTTACAGGCGTTGCCAACGACCTCATCGTTCAGGTCGAAGGTGAACTTGAGGTAAGATCGCCTAAGGGCTTCCTTGATGATCTTACGATCAAGTCGGGCAGAAGGTAATTTCCCGCACCATTAAAAAGGCACAACAACCCGCGCGCAGATGCTTGCTATCTGTTGCGCGGGTGTTTATTTTTGCAGAATTTGCGCTATAATACTAAGGCTATTATTACGCGCGTTTTAAGGAGATATATATAAATGAGCAGTTTATCAGAAGCATATAAGGTTCCAAGCCTCAAAAAGAAGCTGTGGTTCACTTTCCTTATTGTTTCCGCATGTGTGGTGCTCTCACTCGTGCCGGTACCGTTCCTAAGTCATTCGGGCGTGGCAGCAGAGGTCTTAAAGTGGGGCGACACAGGAGTGCTCATGAACGTGTTGTCTTTCTCTGCCCTCGGTAACGGTGCAGTCACATCACTCGGAATATACCCGTTCCTCATCGCTTCAATCGCAATGCAGATTATTACCATCGCGGTCCCCAAGCTCAGGGACATCGCAATGAAGGGCGAGGAAGGCGCAAGGGTTATCGGTAAGTATACCCGTTTCGCGTCCCTCGGTATGGATGTCATCTTTGCAGTTCTTTTCACGGTCGGCATGAGAAACGTTCTCATCAGCACATTTAACTTCTGGGTAGCTGCTGTCGTCGTCACGATCACGGTCGCTGCAGGCGGCGCGCTCTGCGGATGGTTCGTCGAACTCATCAACGACAAAGGCGTCGGAAGCGGCGTATCCATTCTCATCATCGCTGCTGTTATCAGAGCGATCCCCGAGTACTTCATCGGCCTTTTCTCAAACAATGAATTAACGGCAGCTATCATCTGGACGGCTGCAGTCATCATTATCTGCCTGGTGCTCATCGTTTTCGCACTGTTCGTAAACAGCGGCGAAAAGAAACTGAGGATACTGTTCTCCAAGAAGACAGTCGGCATGAAGCAGTACGGCATGCAGAACCAGGTTATCCCTTTGAGAGTTGCACAGGCAGGCATCATGCCCATCGTCTATGCTTTCTCCATCACTCTGCTTCCCGCGATCATCATCGCAATGGTGTCCGACGGAACAGAGAACCCCATATCGGCAGGTTTTGTCAATTTTAAGACAAGCGCCGTGTTCTACGTTGTATTTGCAATGCTGATAATCGGTTTCACATCTTTCTTCTCGATGATACAGTTCAACCCCATCGACATGGCAAACCAGATCAAGCAGTACGGCGGATACATCCAGGGCATAAGACCCGGCAAGCCGACATCACAGTACATGATGAACACATATACGAACATGAACATCGCAGATGCCGCTTATCTGCTCATCATCTGCCTGATACCCCTGCTGCTGAGCCTCATTCCCGTGCTCGGCCCCGCAAGCTACATCGGTATCGTCAGCGTTATGGTTGCAGGCGGCATCTATGAGACAAAACTCTTCCTGGACCAGAAGGTCAAGGAAGAAGCAGACCGCGTTAAGCAGGCCGGCAGAGAAGCAAAGAAGAACAAATACGCTAAATAAACTGACGGAGGTACCCTTTTATGAAACTTATTATCCTTGGCGCACCGGGATCCGGTAAAGGCACAACTGCAACAGTATTGAGAGAGAAATACGATCTCGCGCACATCTCAACGGGAGATCTTTTCAGATACAACCTCAAGGAAGGAACGCCCCTCGGCATCGAGGCTAAGTCCTACATGGACAAGGGCGCTCTCGTACCTGACGATGTTACCATCAGGATGGTAGAGGACAGACTTAATAATCCTGACGTCAGCAAGGGTTACATCCTTGACGGTTTCCCCAGGAACATCGCACAGGCAGAGGCTCTGGATGCCATTCTCGAGAAGAAGGGCGAGAAGCTCGACGCCGTTGTCTATGTTGTAACTGATGACGAGATCATCATGGACAGAGTCACAACAAGAAGAGTCTGCGAGAAGTGCGGAGCAAGTTTCAACGTCAAGTACATGCCGACTAAGGTAGAGGGTGTATGCGATAACTGCGGCGGCAACGTCGTCCAGAGATCCGATGACAATCCGGAGACAGTAGGCAAGAGACTTGCAACATATGCAGAGAACACGAGACCCCTCATCGATTTCTACAAAGAGCGCGGAATCCTCGTTGAAGGCAACAACAATGTAGATGCGGATACATGCATCAAGAGCATCGAAGACGGCCTTAAGGGTCTTGGTCTTGTGTAAAAGAGGCAGAAGATGATAGAAATCTTAAACGCTGAAGAATTCGAGCTCATGAGAGCTTCCGGCAAAGTACTCCAGGAAGTGTTCAAAGTTATCCGCGATGAGATCAAGCCGGGAATGTCGACACACGATGTCGATAAGATCGCATACAACATAATCAGGAGCCACGATGCGATACCGTCATTCCTTAACTTCGGTACGCCTCCGTTCCCGGGAACCATTTGCGCATCCGTTAACGAGGCTGTCGTACACGGCATTCCGAGAAAATCGGTCATCCTCAAAGAAGGCGATATCCTCTCGGTTGACGTAGGTTGCGTATTGGAAGGTTATCAGGCTGATGCCTGCCGCACATACTGCATCGGAGAAGTTGCTCCCGAAGTTAAAGATCTTGTCGTAAGGACAGAGGAGTCTTTCTTCAAGGCACTTGAGTTTGCCAAGGAAGGCTGCCGTACGGGTGACATCGGACATGCGGTACAGACTTACTGCGAGAGCTTCGGTTATGGCGTTGTAAGAGAACTTGAAGGTCACGGCATCGGAACGACGATGCACCAGGATCCGTCCGTACCCAACTACGGAAAGCCGGGACACGGCTGCAAACTGAGGAAGGGAATGGCGATCTGCATTGAACCAATGATCACACTCGGCGGAAGAGAGATAGAGATGCTCCCCGACCAGTGGACGATAGTAACACAAGACGGCAAGCCCGCTTCACATTACGAGAACACGATTCTCATCACTGAAGACGGGCCTTATATGACAACCTATGACTATGAGGAGGGTTTTTGATGGCCAAGGAAGACGTTATCGAGGTAATTGGAACAGTTGATGAAGCACTGCCGAACACTATGTTCAAGGTCAAGCTTGATTCCGGACATATAGTTCTTGCACATCTGTCAGGCAAGCTCAGACAGAATTTCATCAAGATCCTTCCCGGTGACAAAGTCACTATGGAGATATCACCTTATGATCTTTCCCGCGGAAGGATCACATGGCGCGGTGAGAAGAAGAAATAAAAGGTGCACCCTGTCTGAATAATCGTCAATAGAAGTATGCGGTTGAGGTGAAGTAAGTGATAATTCTGGAGATACTCAGAAATATTTTTCTTGCCCCGCTGGAACTGATATTTGAGGTTATTTTCACGATTGCGTTTAATATCACGCATAGCGAAGGACTGGCAATCATCATACTCAGTCTGGTCGTCAGCACCTTAGTGCTCCCTCTCTACAAAAGAGCTGAAGCTATTGAGCAGGAGCAGAGGGCAAAAGAGAAAGAACTTTCCTTTTGGACGGAGCACATAAAGCATCATTTCAAAGGTGACGAGAAATATATGATGCTCGACGCCTATTACAGAGAGAACCACTACAATCCGATACACAGATTAAAGAGTTCTATTTCTATCCTGCTTCAGATCCCGTTCTTTATGGCAGCTTATGATCTGTTAGGGGTTCGTGCCGCTAACAGATTCAGGGGTGTCGATTTTTTATTTTTTACCGATCTCAGCACACCGGATAATTTTCTTGCGTTAGGCAGCATTGCGATCAATGTCATGCCGATATTGATGACGCTTATAAACATATTGGCAACATATATCTATACAAGGGGGCTTCCGGCCAAGACCATTCTGAGATCTCTGATACTCCCTTTGATATTCCTGATCGCGCTTTATAATTCGCCCTTGGCTCTCCTGTTGTACTGGACGATGAACAATCTCTATTCACTGGTCAAGACGATAATCATCAAGAATGCGCAAAAGCGCAGCGCAGAGGCTCAGCCGCTGAGCGGGAAAACAGAAACTGCCGGCCCGGCTTTAGGTCAAAGATCCGGTGCAGCGTTGTTTGTCCTCGCTGCTCTGTTCATGTCTGTCCTGACGGGACTGTTAATACCGCTTGCATATCTGAGCGCTTCCCCTGAAGAGTTCATCAACGTAACAGATCCGCAGAATCCGCTCCGTTATCTGTTGTCTTCATTCTTCGTTGCGGTCGGCTTCTTCGTTGTCTGGCCCGGTGTTTTCTTCTATCTTGCCAAACCGAAGCTGAGAAACGCTTTTACCATTCTGATGATAGCGGCTTCCGCATTCTCGGCAGTCGATTATCTGTTTTTCGGAACAAACACGGGAACGATCAATACCACACTGATATTTGACCGCACACCCGAATACCCGGTATCGGATATGTTACTGAATGCACTTATAGTACTGACAATAATCGCTGTCTGTATCTTCGTTTCCAGGTTCAAAAAGGCATTAACCGTCGTGTTTGCTGCAGTCATCCTGACAACTCTTACCATATCCCTTATCAATGCAAAGAAAGTACAGGATTCCTATTCATTGGTCATCAGTCAGATCGATGTGTACAGAGATATGGAATCCCCCAAGATCACACTGTCTTCAACAGGCGATAATGTTATGGTCATAATGCTCGACAGGGCAGTCGCAGGTTATATCCCTTATGTTTTCAATGAGTATCCTGAGCTGAAGGAAAAGTTTGACGGCTTTGTCTATTATCCGAACACCGTGACTTTCGCGCAGAACACATTGAAGACCACGTCTGCTCTGTTCGGAGGATATGACTATACCCCTGAACAGATAGATGCGAGAGCTGATGAGACTCTGGCGGTAAAACATGACGAAGCGCTTAAAGTGCTGCCTGAGATCCTGAGCAAAGAAGGTTATGTTACTACTTTAATGGATCTTCCTTTTCCCGGATGGAATTGGAACGGGGACTATTCCTCGTTTAAAGACATTGATAATTGCTTTGCATATTATCCGAAAGATTTCTACAACAGCAATTCAGAGGCAAGCATTAACGCAGAGACCAGAAGAAACCGCAATATGTTTATGTACAGTATCGTCAGATGCGCTCCGCTGTGCCTGCAGGGAATGATCTATGACGGCGGTGACTACCTCGCGGTCGGTGAAGATTATTACGGAATAATCGATGTTTTCGAGAACTATATGGTACTGAAAAAACTCGAAGAAATGACCGTGCTCAGCGACGATTATCAGGGCAGTTTGTTCCTTATCGACAATGAGACCACACACGATGTAACAACCATCGTTGATTTCGATGGAGGATATTATATTTCCGACGGAAGCAAAGAGTTGGAGGTCAGCACGTTCTATCAGGCAGCCACTTACGAATGCCTGGTCATATCCATGGTCGAACTGGGTAATTATATGGATTACCTGAAAGAGAACGGTGTTTACGACAATACCAGGATTATAATCGTAAGCGACCATGGCGCGGATATCCAAATATTCGATGAACTGCAGTTCGAGGATGTAAACGGCGAATGGTATAACTGTCTGCTCATGGTAAAGGATTTCGAGTCTTCCGGATTTACAACGGACGATTCATTCATGACCAATGCTGACGTTCCTGCCATTGCATTGGACGGAATAGTGGAAGACCCCGTCAATCCGTACACTGGGAACCCGATAAATACTCTGCCCAAAAACGAAGGCGTGTTTGTCAGTTTCTCCGATTCTCCGGACGAGAAACTGTGGAATCCGAATCTGAATAACGGAAATACATTCTACTATGATGAAGATTGTATCTGGTTCAAGATCACGGGCGGAGACATTTTCAATGAGGATAACTGGGTTCCCATTGAAAAACCCGGAGTATAGCGAACAATAAAACGACAAGGATGCTATAGTAAACTGTATGACAGAGAGAAAAGACACAAAGACGATGAAAGAGTAACAGGCAATGCAGCTATTTATGGAAAACATTCGGTTATATATTGATCCTGCAACGGGAAGCATGCTGTTTTCCGTGCTGCTGGGAGTATTCATAACGGCAGGATTCTTTTTGAGGATGCTGCTGATCAAGGCGAAGACTTTGATAGGCGGCAAATCAGCAACGACCAGCGCAGGACACAAGAAGTATCTTCTTTTCTCTGATGATAAGAGATACTGGAA